>JBDSPC010000426.1:0-3985 GCA_039914485.1 Nocardioides sp. | reverse complement strand
GCTCATCAGCGCCAAGCCGCCGACCGCGGCCGAGACTTTGCCCATCTGGGCGATGCCGCCACGGACCGCCTTGTCCTGCGCAACCGCGGCCATCGCGCTGGCCCGCTGCGTCAGGGTCAGGTCGCGGGTAGCGGCATTGGCCTCACGGAGCGTCCTTACGCTGGCGCTCATCTTGTCGGCGGCGAAGATCTTGCCGATGACCGAGTCTCCGGAACCTCCTCGGAGGCCCACGGCGGACAGCAGGGCGAGCGAGCGCCCGAGGATGCCGACGGCGGCGGCGGTGGCCACGATGACCGGGCCAGCCGGAGAATCGGCTATCCCAGCGAGCGCGTCGGCCAGCACCTCGAGCACGGGCAGCACGACGGCACCCACCGGGGCCGCGGCTTCCACGAACTCGATGAGTGCCCCCGCGATGGCGCCGAGGGTCTCCATCGCCTGGGGGCCGGACTCCTGCACGTAGGCGACGAACTCCTGGAAGCTCTTCGACGAGTCAAGCCCGTCCGACCATGCCACGAACGACTCGGACATCTCCTGCATCCCGGACACGAAGGAATCAGAGAGCGGGTCGAAGGCCATCACCATGTTGGTGATGCCCTCGATGAAGTTGCCTAGCGTCTTTCCGGTGGCCTCGAGGATGGGTCCGGCCTCGCGCTCGAGGTACCTGAAGAACTCGACCCACTCGTCCGATGCCAGGTCTGAGCCGGCATCAGCCGCAAGGTCACCCAGGGCGGTGGCCACGGCGCCGATGACGCCCTCGAAGCGGGGAAGCTGGGTCATCATCGAGTCGATGCCCTCGGTCAGGCCGGGCAGCATGTTCTGCTGGGCCACGTCCTGGAGGCCCTGGAGCTCGCCTCGGAGGTCCTGCAACTGGCGTACGAAGACCTCGCCAGCTGGGCCAAGCGCGTCGAGCTTCTTGTTCAACTCCTTGAGGTTCTTGCTGGTCGGCTCGACCTGGAACTTGTTGAGCGCGCCGAGGGCATCACCGACGCCCTGGAAGGCCAGCAGCGTCGTCCCCGCAGCGACACCGGCGAAGCCGAGCTGGGTGGTAAGCCCGGCAATGGCCGGGACCGCGGCCGCGCCGAGTGGAGCTAGGGCGGGCGCGAGGGCCAACCCGGTCTGCACCAGCATCGCCATCCGCGAGTCGGCCGACTCGAGCCGCTTGACGAACGCTGACGTCTCGGTGCCCGCGGTGGCCATGCCACGTTGGAAGTTGGATATGTCGGCCCGGAGGCGAACTGTCACACTCCGGTCGGCCACGTCATCCCCTCCTCACGGCGTCATCAGCAAGGACGGTGGACCACAGCAAGGCGCCGACCTGGGGGTTCGTCTTCTCGGTCACCTTCAACTGCGCCTGCAGCAGCGCCGTACTCCGGTGGCAGCGCGTCGGTGCTGGCACCCGCCACGAGTCCTGCAGCTCAGGGTCCTGACACAGGTAGGCCGGGCCGCCGCACGAGGGGCACAGGTCGACCTGAGCGTGCGCGAGCGCAAGGTCCCTGGTCTCCTGGTCCCACTCGGGCTCGTCCATGGTGGTCACGAGCCGGAGGACTCGGCCTTCTTGGTCGCGCTCGACCTTCGTGATCCACGTGGGCTCCCAGCCGCGGAAGCGCTTCGGGGAGACTTGCCAGGACTGGGCTGTGCCAAGCTCGCTCCGGAGTCCTGACTCTCGAGCAAGAAGCGAGCTGAGGGAGGGATTCGCGACTCTCCCTGGTTGCTGTCGTGCGCGGCCGAGAAGAGCTTGGTTACCTGGCCGGCGGCGAGCGCGGGGCGCACTGGCGGGTCGGCCAATGGGTTGCCGAGAAGGCGGTCCCAGGAGGCGTCAGGGATCTCGGTCTCTTCGTCGCCAGCGGCGTCGACGACCTTCACGCAGGTCGCCTTGATGATGGCTGGCACGAAGGTGGAGACGTTGAACCCGCGGACGCGGTCGGCGGCGTTGCCCGGGCGCGCAGGGTGCTCGGCCTGCAACTGCACGCGCTCGGGCCAGTCCATCTGCTCAAAGGTGAACGTCACCTGGCTGGCCATCACCTGGTCACGAATCTCGTCCATCTCGTTGACGACCTTGGTGGTCGCCGGGAGCGCGAGGGAGGTGCCTTTCGCGCCACCAGAGGCGTCATCCTTGGCCGCCTGGTCCAGCTGGCGGCTGAGCTCGTCCCAGCGCGCAGCCAGAGCTGCGTTGAGGATGAGGGTCTCCTCACGGACCGTGGCCGTCGCCGTGGCCATCGTGTCGAGAACGCCCATGTCAGTCCTCCACCTGCGCGGACACCGAGGGGGCGGGCGTACGGAACAGCACGAGCCAGTCGCGCCCGCCGAGCCAGTACAGCGGAGGCACAACCTCGTCGCCCTCAACCTCGATGCGGGCGAACGCCTCGTTGAGCTTCTCGGTCGTGGATCGGTAGACCTTGTGCTGCTGCATGCGCGTCTCCTTGACGTGAAGAATCCCACCGCGCGGTGCGATGGGCTGGAAGAGGGAGTGCCTGGGCCGGGCGCGCTCCGCAGTGGAGGCGCCCGGCCGGTCGATCAGGCGACGACGGCCTTGAGGTTCGGGGCAGCGGAGATCGGGGTCGGGATCCGGTACCGCAGCAGCGAGTTCGCCTCACCACGGCCCATCGTCGAGTGGGCGGCCGTGCGGATCGGGTAGACCTCGACCTTGTTCGTCGCGGCCCACGCGGTGGACTCGGCGACACCGTCACGGATCACGATGTAACCCGCCGTGTTGGGCACCGAGAGCAGGTTGAACACGGTGTCGGTGCCGTCCTGCTTCTTCAGCACCAGGCCGGTGCCGGAGAACGACTGGCGGCCCGGGAGCTTGGTGTCGAAGGTCGAGGCGAGCGACGTGTTGTCGACGTCGGCGGTGGTGTTCTCGAAGCCCTCGAGCCCGGCGGGGATCAGGGTGGACTGCAGCAGCGTGCCGGCGTTGAGCTCGGCGGTGGTGGGTGCTGCGATGTTGGCGATGGTCGGGACGAATGCGACCCGGGTCTGTCCGTCGACGATGATGTCGGCCATTTCGTTGCCTCCTCAGGCGGGGTGGTGGGTCGGCGTCAGTCGCCGGTGATGGGTTCGAAGCCGTCGGGGACGACCACGGTCTTGCGGTTCTTGCCGGCGCGCTCCAGTTCGAGCACGCGCACGACCTCGCCGGGGCTGGACTCGGCGTGCTCGGCCAGGTGGGCACTCACGCCGTCGACGTCGTGCTCGGCCGGGTCGAATCCGGTCTGCTCCTCGCCCTCGGCCGTCGAGTCGTCGAAGAGCCCGTCGAGGGCGTCGTCTTCGGGCTCGACGGGCTCCCAGCTCCGCAGTCGTGCGGTGGGGAGGTAGTCGACCGGGCACTCCCAGCGGCCACCGGTTTCCGAGTGGGCCACGTGGACGTGGGTGCCCGCGGCGTTGTAGTGCAACTTCTGCTCAGCCACGACGATCAGATCCTCACGAGTGCACAGGTCACCGACGTGGTGAAGGAGTGGGTGATGGTGACGAGTCCGGTGGTCGGGTCGACGGCAGCGGCATTCAGGGGCCCGATCCACCGCTCGCCGTTGGTGGCGGGGACCGTGACGGCGACGTCGGGGATGGCCTGCCCGAGGTACGACCCCGGGATGACGACGGTGCAGGTGTCGGGCGAGCCTCCGGCGTTCTTCACGATGAGGAACGTCCGATCGTCCGGCGTGACGGTGTCGGAGGCCGCTACGGCGCCGTAGGTGGGCGTCGTGCCGGTGATCCCGACCTGTTGTGGGGTGAGCAGTGCCACGGTGGGCTCCTTCGGGGTGGGGTTGAGACCCCGGGGAGCAACCCGGGGTGAAACTGGATGTGGTCGGTCAGGTGCCGGCGGTCAGGACGACGTACTGCAACGGCACGGTCAGTCGCTCCGTCGACGCCGCGAACTGCGGACGCGGCGGAGGAGGCATGAACCCCAACGGAGGCTGCATCCGCCCGACCGATGCGCCAGCGACGGTCAGGGTCTTCCCGCTCAGGAGGCCCCGGACGGTGTCGATGACCCACC
>JBDSPC010000397.1:0-13539 GCA_039914485.1 Nocardioides sp. | reverse complement strand
CGACAGTGACGTGCAGCGGAGCCGGCTCGCCGGCGCGTGCGATCTGCGGATATTCCAGTGCCAGCGTGTATCCCGCTGCCTCGACCGTGGTGTCACCCGTGCGCGGACCGAGCAGGTCGAGGCCCGCCGCGGCCACGATCGCCACGAGGATGCCGACGCCGAGGTGGCGTCGCCACCGACCGCGGCGACTGGGCGGAGCATCGCTGACGTCGGAGGTCGTCTCGTCCGCTCCTGGCAACTCGGCATCGGGCACGAATGCCAGCCTACGTTCAGCAGGCACTCAGGGTCGGCCCGTACGGTCGGTCCGGATGACTGACAACAAGCGAAACCGAACTGTCCTCGGCCTCTCCCTGGCCGCCTCCCTGATCGCCCTGGGTGCCTGTGGTGGCGGCGGCGACGAATCCGGCAGCGCCGGAGCGTCCGAGGAGCCGACGTCGGAGACCAGCGACACCGCGGCCGCCGAGACCGAAGGCGGCCCCGACGTCGAGGGCATCCCCGACGTGGTGGCGGAGGTGAACGGCGAAGAGGTGACGAAGGACGAGTTCGTCCCCGTCTACGAGGCGCAGTTCCAGCAGGCCACCACGCAGGCCCAGACGACCGGGCAGGCGCCCGACGAGGAGGCCCTCAAGAAGGAGACCGCCGACAACCTCGTCAGCACCGAGCTGCTCGCCCAGGAGGCTGAGGAGCGGGGCTTCTCGGTCACCGAGGAGGACGTCGACGCCGAGCTCGCCTCGCTCGCGGAGGAGAACCAGTTGGGTTCGGTCGACGAGCTCATCGCCGCCCTGGAGAAGCAGGGCGCGACCGAGGAGCAGGCCCGCGCCCAGCTCGAGCAGCAGATGGTGATCGACCTGCTGGTGGCCGACGAGGGCGGGGACAGCGAGCCCACCGAGCAGGAGCTGCGCAAGATCTACGACCAGGCCAAGCAGCAGCAGGCCCAGATGGGCGAGCAGGGTCAGAAGCTGCCGCCGTACGCCAAGGTCAAGGCGCAGATCGTCGAGCAGGCGAAGTCGGAGGAGCAGGGCAGGGTCGCCCAGGACCTCGTCGAGGAGCTCCGCAAGGACGCGGACATCACCGTCAACCTCTGACGAGCGAGTTGAGCAGCACCCGCAGCGGCGCCCACTGCTCGCGTCCGCGCCGGGCGACCGCGTAGGCGCGCAGGGTCAGCGGCGGATCGGTGAGCGGCAGCACGCGGACGCCCCGTCTTGTTGCCCGACCGCGCGGCAGCAGCCCGATCCCGTGGCCGGAGACGATCAGGTCCTCGACCAGCTCGAGGCTGTCGATGCGGTGCACGATGCGCGGTGTGAAGCCGGCCATCGAGGCCAGGGTCCGCAGGGCGTCGGTGTCGGCGGTGTTGCGCGAGTTCACGATCCAGTCGCGATCGGCGTACGACGCGAAGGGGGCGGGCTTCGAGGGTGAGCGCACCCCGAGTCCCCACGGCATGCTCCACAGCTCGGTCGCGGTCATGTCGTTGCGCAGCGCGATCGGGGTCAGGTTGTAGTCGTAGACCAGCGCGAGGTCGATGTCGTCGCGGCCGAGGAAGTCGATCGCCTCGAGCGGCTCGTACTCACTGAGCCGCACCTCGACACCGGGGTGATCCGTGGCGAGCTCGGCCACGACCGGCAGCAGCGAGCGCCGGATCGCCGTCGCGAAGCCGGCGACCCGGACGACACCATGTGGCTCCGCGCTCGGGTCGAGGTCGCTGCGAGCTGCGTCGACGGCGGCCAGGATCGTCACCGCGTGCTCGGCCAGCCGATGACCGGCGGGAGTGAGGCGGACGCGACGGCCGACGGGCTCGACCAGGGGCGAACCAACCTCGGTCGCGAGCGCGGAGATGTGCTGGGAGACGCTCGACGTGGTCATGGCGAGCTCGTCAGCGACCTCGCGCATCGAGCCCAGCCGGGACAGCTCGAGCAGGACGCGCAGGCGCTGGATGTTCACCCTCGTATTGTTCATTGAACGCGATCGGTACGTCCAGCAAAGTCGCGTGGACGCGAACGGTCCGGCAGGTCTTCACTGTCTCCATGACCATCCTCGACACCACCGTCGCCCCTCCCGCCGGGCACACGTCGGCCCGCGCCGGAGCCGGCATGGCCATGGCGTCGATGCTCTGCGTGCAGCTCGGACTGGCCGCCTCGGTCGGCCTGATCGACGTCCTCGGCTCCGAGGGCACCGCGTGGCTGCGGCTCGCGTGGGCGGGCCTGTTGCTGCTCGTCATCGTCCGGCCTCGGCTCTCGCAGTTCTCGCGACCTGCCCTGCGCGCGGGGATCGCCCTCGGCGTGGTCACCGCCGGCGTGACGATGCTCTTCATGGCCGCGGTCGAACGCCTTCCGTTGGGTACGGCGAGCGCGCTGGAGTTCCTCGGTCCGCTGGGTGTCGCCGCATGGCGGGGGAGTGGTGCGGCCCGGGCCTGGACCGGACTGGCCGCGGTCGGCGTGCTCCTGTTGACGCAGCCGTGGAACGGCGAGGCCGACCTGCTCGGTGTGGCCTTCGCGCTCGGAGCAGCGCTGTGCTGGGCGGCGTACATCCTGCTCACCCAGCGCGTGGGCGACGAGGTGGCGGGCCTGGCCGGGCTGGCGATCTCGATGCCCGTGGCGGCGATCGTAGCCACCGTGGTGGCCGGCCCCGGAGTGGTCGCGCACCTGACGCCCGAGCTGCTCGTGATCGGTCTCGGCCTGGCGATCCTGCTGCCGGTGGTGCCGTTCGCGCTGGAGCTGCTGGCCCTGCGGCGGCTGACGACCGCGGCCTTCGGGACTCTGATGAGCCTCGAGCCGGCGATCGCGATGGTCATCGGCTTCCTGGTGCTGCACCAGGAGCTCGGACTCCTCGCGGTCGCCGGCATCGGCTGCGTGGTGGCCGCCGGGATCGGGGCCGAGCGCTCGGGTGCGCGCGCGGTCGCCGAGGCCTGATCCGTCGATCAGGAAGCAACGGGTCAGGAAGCGACCGCGAAGCCACCCGTCCAGGAGACCTTCTCGCCCACGGCGAGGGTGAGCTGGAGGAAGCCGAGCGCCTCGAGCTCGCGGGCCCGGCTGAGGGCGCCCGCGTCGACGGCGCGCAGGCCACCGGCGGAGACGACGTCGGCGAGCAGCGACTTGGCCTCGGCGTCGTCACCGGCGATCAGCACCGTGGTGGGGACACCGCCGACGGCGCCCGAGGCGAGCGTGGCGGCGAAGTTGGTGTTGAAGGCCTTGAGCACGCGCGACTGCGGAAGCGCGGCGGCGAGATCGGCGGTGGCCGAGCCGTCGGCCGGGGTGACCAGCGAGTCGAACGTCTCGAAGTTCAGCGGGTTGGTGATGTCGACGACGACCTTGCCGGCGAGCTGCTCGCCACGGTCGGCGACGATCTCGGAGATGGCGGGGAAGGGGACCGCGAGCACGACGATGTCGCCGGTGACGGGCTGGTCCGTGTCGGTGTGGCCGATGTGCTCGACGGTGTTGCCGCCCTGGGTGACGATGGACGAGATCGCCTGGCCCATGGTGCCGGTGCCGATGATGGTGACGTGTGCCATGAGGTTCTCCTTGAGGTGATTGGTTGTTGCTACAATCATTAACGTACACCGATAAACTTGTAGCGACAACTATTTGCTTGGAGTGATCCATGGACGTGCGGTGGCTGGACGATCGGGAACGGGTCGCGTGGGTGCGGTTCGCCGCCGTGATGGAGCTGCTGCCGGGCGTGCTCGACTCGCAGCTGCGGCGTGACGCGGAGCTGACGCACTTCGACTACTTCGTCCTCGCGATGCTGTCGGAGGCGCCCGAGCGCACCCGGCGGATGACACAGCTGGCCGCGCAGACCAACGCCACGCTGCCCCGCCTCTCGCACGTCGTCCGCCGGCTCGAGGAGCGGGGGCTGATCGAGCGCTTCCCCTGTCCGCAGGATGCCCGCGCCACGAACGCCCGCCTCACCGACGCCGGCTGGGACAAGGTGCGCGCCACGGCACCCGGACACGTCGCGACCGTGCGGGAGATGGTGATCAACGCGCTCACCGACGAGCAGGTCGACCAGCTGGCCGAGATCGGGGACGCGATCCTGGCGAAGCTGGATCCTGAGCGTCGCGTCGCGGCGGATCCGGAGGCGTGACACCTGTCAGCCGCCGGCCAGTCCGTTGCCGGTGACGGTTTCGCCGGAGCATGCCACCTACAACTGAGCACGTCGAAGCGGCCCCCGCCCAGCGTGGTCGGGGGCCTGCTCAACGACCGGATCGTCGGACGTCCGCCGGGACCTCTTGCGTTGTACGGGCGGATACCCTGAAGTTCGTGGTCCCCGACGAAGTCAACGAGCTCGCCCGTGCTGTCGCCGAGCTGACAGCCTTGGTGCGAACGCAGGGTGACCAGGCGGTGCAGAACGGACATACGCTCGATCGGCTTTCCGGCAGTCTGGGTCAGGTCGCCCTGCTCATCGAGGACCTACAGGAGCGGGTCGCGGAGCTCGAGGAGAAGTCAGCTTCTTGAGAGTCGTCAGGCGGCGAGGTCGCGTGAGATCGCCGCTGCCGTGCGCTGCACAATGGGTGCGGCAGGTGCAGGGTTGAAGCCGGAGCCCGTCCCCACGGCGATCTGGACCGAGGTTGCCCAGTCGCTATGTTGAGCGCGTGGCTTCACCTGACCAGTTCCCCCGCCACCCGGGCCCGGACGCGTCCACCGTGCTGGGCAAGACCATGCTGGTGCTCCGTGCCTTCACCCCCGACGACCGCGGCGTGACCCTGGCCGAGCTCGGCCGGCGGACGGGGCTCGCGAAGGGCACGCTGCACCGGGTCTGCGGCGACCTCGTGGCGGCGGGGATGCTCGAGCGCCGCGACGACCTCTACCGGCTGGGCCGGCTGATGTTCGAGCTCGGCATGCGGGCCTCGGTCGAGCGCGACCTCCTCGAGGTGGCCAACCCGTTCCTCGAGGAGCTCCGCGCCGAGGTCAACGAGACGGTCCACCTCGGCGTGCGCGACGGGATCGAGGTCGTCTACATCGCCAAGCTGGGCGGGCGCCGACAGGTCGCCGTACCGTCGCGGACCGGTGGCCGGCTCGGGCTCTACTGCACCGCCGTCGGCAAGGCGTTGCTCGCGCACGCGCCGAAGGACGTGCTGGACGCAGTGGTCGAGTCGGGACTGGACCGCCACACCGCACGGACCGTCACCGCGCCCGGCATCCTCGCCCGCCAGCTCGCCCAGGTGCGGGCCACCGGAGTCTCCTACGAGTTCGAGGAGTCGCGCCTCGGGCTCGTCTGTGTCGGCGCACCGGTCTTCGACCTCGACGGCGAGGCGGTGGCGGCCGTCAGCGTCGCCGGGCCGGTCACCCGCTTCAACCCGCAGGCCAACGCCGATCGCGTGCGGGCCACTGCCCGCGGCATCTCCGCCACGCTGGCTCGCCGCCCGTCGCGAGTCGAGTGATGAGCCGCACCGTGGATACAGCCGCTTCATCACTCGACTCGGACAATTGAGTTCGCGTTCCGGTGAGTGGCACCTGACGCGAGGTCTCCGGGGCCGGCGGCGGCACAGTGTGCACGTGACCACGACCAACGTGCAGCCTGCGACCGAGCGTCTCGACCTCGCGCAGCAGACGCTGACCCCATGCCCACCCGTCCGCGACCTGATCGGTGCCGATGCCGAGGCGGCGTACGCCGTCCAGCGCGCCGGCATCGCCAGGCGGGTCGCCGCCGGGGCGAGCGTCGTCGGGCGCAAGGTCGGCCTGACGTCACCCGCCGTGCAGGCCCAGATCGGCGTCGACCAGCCGGACTTCGGGGTCCTCCTCGACGACATGGGCTTCGCCGACGGCGCCAGCGTCTCCACCCACGGACTGCTGCAGGCCAAGGTGGAGGCCGAGGTCGCGTTCGTGCTCGGCGCCGACCTGGCCGAGGGTGACCTCGACGACGCGCAGGTCCGGGCCGCGGTCGCGCAGGTCCTGCCCGCCCTCGAGATCGTCGACAGCCGGATCGCCGGCTGGGACATCACCTTCGCCGACACGGTGGCCGACAACGGGTCGAGCGCGCTCTACGTGCTCGGCGGTGCTGCCAAGACCCTCGACCAGGTCGAGCCCGTCGACGTCGAGATGAGCATGACCCGCAACGGCGAGGTCGTCTCCACCGGCAACGGCGCCGCCTGCCTCGGCGACCCCCTCAACGCGCTGGCCTGGCTGGCGCGCACCGCCCGCGACCTCGGCGAGCCGCTGCGAGCCGGGCAGGTCATCCTCTCCGGCGCCCTCGGCCCGATGGTGCCCGTCGCCGCCGGGGACACGTTCGAGGCCCAGATCTCCGGACTCGGTTCCGTGTCCGTCACGTTCCACGAAGGGAACCACGCATGAGCAAGACCAAGGTGGCCGTGATCGGCTCCGGCAACATCGGCACCGACCTGATGATCAAGGTCCTCCGCCTCTCCGAGACGCTCGAGATGGGCGCCATGGTCGGCATCGACCCCGACTCCGACGGCCTCGCCCGCGCGGCCCGTTTCGGGGTGCCGATCACGTCCGACGGCGTCGACGGGCTGATCGCGATGGACGGCTTCGACGAGATCGAGATCGTCTTCGACGCCACCTCGGCGAAGGCGCACGTCGCGAACGCGGCCACGCTGGCGGCGTACGGGAAGAAGATGGTGGACCTGACGCCGGCGGCCATCGGCCCGATGGTCATCCCCGCGGTCAACCTCGAGGACCACGTCGACGCCGACAACGTCAACATGGTCACCTGCGGCGGCCAGGCCACGATCCCGATCGTCGCGGCCATCGCGCAGGTCGTGGCCGTGCCCTACGCCGAGATCGTCGCGTCGATCTCCTCGAAGAGTGCCGGTCCCGGCACCCGCGCCAACATCGACGAGTTCACCGAGACGACCAGCCACGCCATCGAGTCCGTCGGTGGCGCTGGGCGCGGCAAGGCGATCATCATCCTCAACCCGGCCGAGCCGCCGCTGATCATGCGCGACACCGTGCTCGCGCTGGTGAACGCGCCCGACGAGGCGACGCACGACGAGATCCGCGCCTCGGTGGAGCGGATGGTCGAGCAGGTGTCGGAGTACGTCCCGGGCTACCGCCTCAAGCAGCTCGTGCAGGTCGTGCCGGTGCCCGCGGACCAGCCCGTGCACACGCTCACCGACCAGCCCGTCACCCACCAGGTGTCGGTGTTCCTCGAGGTCGAGGGCGCTGCCCACTACCTCCCGGCCTACGCCGGCAACCTCGACATCATGACCAGCGCTGCCCTGCGCATGGCCGAGTCGATGGCAGCGACCAAGAAGAAGGTGTCGGCATGACGAAGCTCTTCATCCAGGACGTCACGCTGCGCGACGGCATGCACGCCATCCGGCACCGCATCGAGCCCGGCCGGGTCGGCGAGATCGTCGCCGCCCTCGACGCGGCCGGCGTGGGCGGCATCGAGGTCACGCACGGCGACGGGCTGTCCGGCGGCTCGCTCAACTACGGTCCCGGCTCGCACACCGACTGGGCGTGGATCGAGGCGGCCGCGGAGAACATCACCAACGCGCGGCTCACCACCCTCCTGCTGCCCGGCATCGGCACCATCGAGGACCTCAAGCACGCCTACAGCATGGGTGTGCGCTCGGTCCGGGTCGCCACCCACTGCACCGAGGCCGACGTCTCCGCGCAGCACATCGCCACCGCCCGCGAGCTCGGCATGGACGTCTCCGGCTTCCTGATGATGAGCCACATGGCCGACGCCGCGACGCTGGCCGGCCAGGCGAAGCTGATGGAGTCCTACGGCGCCCACTGCGTCTACGTCACCGACTCCGGCGGTCGCCTGATGATGGACGGGGTACGCGAGCGGATGCGCGCCTATCGCGACGCGCTCGACCCGGCGACCGAGATCGGTATCCACGCACACGAGAACCTCTCGCTGTCCGTGGCCAACTCGATGGTGGCCGTCGAGGAGGGCGTGACCCGTGTCGACGCCTCGCTCACGGGCCTGGGTGCCGGTGCCGGCAACTGCCCGATCGAGCCCTTCATCGCGGTCGCCGACCTCAACGGCTGGGACCACGGCTGCGACCTCTTCGCGCTGCAGGACGCGGCCGAGGACCTCGTCCGCCCGCTGCAGGACCGACCGGTCCGGGTGGACCGGGAGACGCTGACCCTCGGCTATGCCGGCGTCTACGGCTCGTTCCTCCGGCACACCGAGACCGCGGCCGAGCGCTACGGCGTTGACTCGCGCGAGCTGCTGCTCGAGGTTGGCCGACGCGGACTCGTCGGCGGCCAGGAGGACATGATCGTCGACATCGCGCTCAACCTCGTGGCCGCCCGCGAGGCCTCCTGAGACAGTGCTGGATCGTCCCGCCCCACGCGGGGACGATCCAGCACCGTCGTCACAGCCTCAGGACGAGATCGCCCCGAGGTCGTAGGACTGCTCGGCGTGCACCGTCGCGTCCACGCCTGCGTCCTCGTGCTCCTCGCTGACGCGCAGGCCGACCGTTGCGTCGAGCACCTTGGCGATCACGAACGTCGCGACGAACGAGAACGTGAGCACAGCAACCGCTCCGACGACCTGCCGCCAGAGCTGGTCCACGCCTCCGCCGTACAGCAGGCCGTCGACGCCGGCGGGCGCCGCGGCCGTGGCGAGGAAGCCGACGGCGACCGTGCCCCAGAGACCGCCGACGAGGTGGACGGCGACCACGTCGAGCGAGTAGTCGTAGCCGAGGCGGAACTTCAGGCCGATGGCCAGCGAGCAGAGCACGCCGGCGACGGCACCGACCGCGATCGCACCCATCGGCGAGACCGATGAGCAGGCCGGGGTGATGGCGACGAGACCGGCGACGACGCCGGAGGCCGCACCGAGCGAGGTGGCATAGCCGCCGACGATCTTCTCGGTGGCGAGCCAGGCGAGCGATGCCGCGGCCGTGGCGACGAGGGTGTTCAGCCAGGCGACGGCGGCGGTGTTGTTGGCCGCGACCGCGGAACCGGCGTTGAAGCCGAACCAGCCGAACCACAGCAGACCGGCGCCCAGCATGGTCAGCGGCAGGTTGTGCGGTCGCATGACGTCGGCGCCGAACCCGCGCCGTACGCCCAGGACCATCGCCAGCGCGAGAGCGGCCGCACCCGCGTTGATGTGGACCGCGGTGCCGCCCGCGAAGTCGATCGCCGCGAGGTCGTTGGCGATCCAGCCGCCGACGTGCTCACCGAGCGAGAAGTCGAAGACCCAGTGCGCGACCGGGAAGTAGACGAGCGTCGCCCAGACGCCGGCGAAGACCATCCAGCCGCCGAACTTCATCCGCTCGGCCACGGCGCCGGAGATCAGGGCGACGGTGATGATCGCGAAGACTGCCTGGAAGCCGACGAACGCCATCGCGGGCAGGCCGCCCTCGGCGCTGGTGACGTCCTCCATCAGGCCCTTGAGCCCGAAGTACTGCGTCGGGCTGCCGAGCAGGCCGCCGCCGATGTCGTCGCCGAAGGCGAGGGAGTAGCCGTAGATCACCCACAGCACGCTGATCAGGCCGAGCGCGCCGAACGACATCATCATCATGTTCAGCACGCTCTTCACGCGGACCATGCCGCCGTAGAAGAGTGCGAGGCCGGGCGTCATCAGCAGCACCAAGCTGGCACTGGTGAGGATCCAGGCGGTGTCACCTGTGTTGACCATGGAAAGGACCTCCTGCGGGGTCACGAGAGGATGCGGACTCGCGCTCCGAGCAGCACGTCGGGTCACACGATGCTGACCCGGTGTTGTCGCAGATGGCCGACAGCGTGACGGCGGTGTTAACTCCCGGCCGGACGCGTGAAGTCCTTGTGACGACTGGGCTCTCTGGTCATCGGAGCCTCTCTGGGTGGGTGATCCTTGAGGTCTCCCCACCCCGAGCGAGGTCCCCATGGCTGCCAGTCCCCACGAAGTCGAGACGCGACAGTTCGCCATCCTCACCGACGGCACGGTCCGCGGCGACGACGGAGAGGGCGGTCGCCTCGCGGCCTCCTTGCGGTACGCCGCACGCCTGGCCGGGCAGGTCGAGTTCCTCCTCGACGTGGGGGACCTGCTCGAGCTGGCCACCGTCAGCCGGACGGCGATCACGGCCAGCATCACCCGCGACGACGCCGGTGGAGTCGGGCTGTCCGCGCGCCTGGAGTGGCAGGCCAACCGATCGCCCAAGGTGCTGACGGTCGTCGGCGGCGCCGACGTGCACGCGGCGCTGGCGCACTGCGTGCAGCGCGTGCAATCGACCCCCGGCGTGGAGTGGGGCGCGATCATCGCCGACGACAAGCGAGTCGTGGGCGCCAGCCTGCCGCGAGCGGGAGCCGCGGTGTCGCGTCTCTGGTCGTCCGTGCCCAACGTCGGGGTGCGCGCGCTGGCCGTGCTCGGCTCGATCGAGGAGCACCTGCGCGAGTCGTGGGTGCAGCTGCGGTTCGAACGCGCGACCGTGCTCGTGGCGAGCATCGGTCCTCACTGCCTCTACGCCGTGGTCGATGGCGTCAAGCCCGGGCCGTTCGGCGAAGCGGTCGACGAGGTGCGCGCGATCCTGGCGCCGTACGACCTGTCCGAGGCGGCCACCCTGGCGACCGAGTCGGTCGAGCCGGTGACCGAGATCGAGGTCGAGCCCGCCGTCGCCGCGGCAGTGCCGGCGCCCACCGGCATGCGGTATCGCGCCGTCCGGCCCAAGGCCCCGAAGGAGAAGAAGCATCCACTCTTCGGCCGGTGACGTGGACAAACAGCCCACGCTGGTTGCCCAGACGCTAGATTCGGTCAGCGAGGGAGCTTTTGACATGCCATTCGGGAGAGCACGTTGATGGAGTCGTACGAGCGGGAGCGGCTGCGCTTCGACGTGTCGCCCGACGGCACTGTCGAGGGTGACGACGGTGACGACGGCAACCTCGCCGCGACCCTTCGCTATGCCTGCCGGATGGGCAACCAGATCGGCGAGCTGCTCGAGCTCGGCGGCCTCGAGCGCCTCAGCACGCTGAGCAACCTCGCCATCGCCGCCCGCGTCTCGGGGGCCTCGCACGACATGAGCCTCATGGTCGAGGTCGAGATGCAGGGGACCAAGCGCCCCGAACTGGTCCCCGTGCCGGTGGCCAGCGCGAAGGATGCGATCGACCGCGCGCTGCGCCGCGTCACGATCGGCCTCGCCAGCGACTGGGCGGCGATCATCACCGCGGAGAGTCATCTGGTCGGGCTGGTGCACGACGAGACGATGGGCCCGGGCGATCCGAAGGTGCTCCAGGACGTCGGCGTTCGGGTCCTGGCCGTGCTGGGAGCCCTCGACGTGACCCTGCGCGAGACGGCCGTCCGGCTCGACTTCCGTCGCGGCTCGGTGCTGGTCGCGACCATGGGCGACCACGCGCTGTACACCCATGCGGACAAGGTCGACGTGAGCGAGGTGGTGCGCACGATCGGTGCCGCGCAAGGCCTGCTCGTGACCGCGGACCTCGCGCACGCACCCCGCGTCACGGCGTCGCGGCGCGCCTGACCCTCGCATGCGGCGACCGGTGAGGGGTGCGCTCGGGGCCGCGCTGCTCGCCACATCGCTCGCCACCCTGCTCGCCACCCTGCTCGCCACCCTGCTCGCCACCGCCTGCGACGACACCGACACCGCCACGGCAGCGTGGCGGACCAGTCGCGACCCGGTCAGCACCGACGGTCTGGCCTGGGTCGCCGGGTCGACGGCGCACCTGCCCGACGGGATGACGATCGACCTCGGTGAACGCGTCCGGGCGTTCGCGGTCGCCGGCGACGGGGTCTTCTTCGTTCCGACCGACAGCGAGGACGTGCGGTTCGCCGCGCCGGGCGCGCCGGTGGTCGACACCGGCCTCGCGGTCGCAGCCTTCGATATCGCGGCGTCTCCCGACGGGCGCTACCTCGCCACCCTCGACACGACGTCCGGCGACAGGGATCGCTTCGGCACCCCGCAGGCGACCGTCCTGGCGTTCGATCTCGAGACCGGCGAACAGCTCGTCGACTCGACGCTCGGGATGGGCGACCCCGAGACGGACGACTTCGCCGCCGGCTACTCCGAGTCCGAGATCGGCATCCGTGCCATCACCGAGACATACCTCTACATCCAAGGCAACGCGGCCTCGCGGTTCGACCTCGCGACGGGTGACGGTGAGGAGTACGCCGGGCTCGTTCCGTCCAAGGGCCTGCCCGAGAACCTGAAGGCGGACATCCGCCGCGCCCGCGAGGCGGCCGGCCGCGCGCACGTGCTCTTCCCGCACGGGATCCCTCGCTAGCCTGTGGCCATGGTCGGAACACCTGGCGGCACCCCGGAGCGGCCGGCGACGTTCTTCGCGTCCGC
Organism: Nocardioides sp.; assembly: GCA_039914485.1. Taxonomy (GTDB): domain Bacteria; phylum Actinomycetota; class Actinomycetes; order Propionibacteriales; family Nocardioidaceae; genus Nocardioides. The sequence goes on along the minus strand of JBDSPC010000397.1, from coordinate 1,343 downwards.
TGCCGAGTTCCGTGTGTGGCTCGAGGTCAACCACGAGACCGAGACCGAGCTCTGGATGGGGCTCAACAAGAAGCACGTCGCCGACCGCGGACTGACCTGGGACGACGCGGTCCCCGAGGCGCTGTGCTTCGGCTGGATCGACAGCGTCGCCCAGCGGATCGACGAGGACTCGGTGCGGCAGCGCTGGACTCCGCGCAAGTCGAGCAGCATGTGGAGCGCGACCAACATGGCGCACGTCGAGCGCCTCGTCGCCGAGGGTCGCATGCGACCCGCCGGCCTTGCGGCGTACGAGAAGAGGACGCCCGAGCGCAGCGGGATCAATGCCTACGGCGGCCAGCTGTCGGACGCCCAGCGGGCGCGGCTGATGGCGAACCCGGCGGCCTCCGCGTTCTGGGAGATCGCGACGTCGTCCTACCGCAAGATCGCCGAGAACTGGGTCGCCACCGCGAAGCGCGAGGAGACCCGCGAGAGCCGGTTGGTGCAGCTGATCGAGGACTCGGCCGCGGGTCTGCTGATCAAGCCGCAGCGCTACGGCGAGGAGCCGAAGTGGGTGGCTCGCGCAGCGGAAGCCGCGCGGCAGGCATGATGTGGCGGTGTTCGTACGCCGACTGCTTCCCCTCGTCATCCTGCTGACCCTCGTCTCCGGGCCGGCCTTCGCCGCCCCCGACTTCACGGTGACCGCTCACCGGGGCGCACCGACCAGGACGCTCGGGGAGAACACGCTGCCGGCCTTCGGGCGGGCCCTGTCGGACGGCGCGACGGCCATCGAGACCGACCTGCGCCGTACCAAGGACGACAAGCTGGTCGTCCTCCACGACAGCGGTGTCGGGCGCACCACCAACTGCTCGGGCCCCATCGGGTCCTGGACGCTGCGCGACCTGCTTCGCCGATGTCGCGAGGACACCTCGCGCCAGCCGATCCTCACCGCGCACGAGCTGCTGAAGTGGGCCGAGTCCAACGGTGCCTCGCTGATGATCGAGCTCAAGGGCAGCAACTGGTCGATCAACCAGATCCGCGAGGTCGTCAACCTGCTCAAGGACTCGGCGGTCTTCGACCAGGTCGCGATCTCGTCCTTGCGCCTGACCGTGCTCGAGCGCGTGCACCGGCTCGCGCCCAACCTCGACACCCAGCTGATCGTCAGCGGCTGGCGCAAGGTGCGCGCCTCCCTCGGCCTGGTCGAGGGCTACAACGCGCCCGCGTCGGCGCTGACCAGGTCGCGGGTCAAGCGCCTGCACCGCAAGGGGATCCTGGTCGTCGGGGGGTACGCCGACTCGCCGGCCCAGTGGCGCGCGCTGGCGAGGCTCGGGGTGGACGGAGTCGTGACGCCGTCCGTGCGCGAGTAC
>JBDSPC010000330.1:0-5839 GCA_039914485.1 Nocardioides sp. | reverse complement strand
CCACCGACGAGCTCGACCGCATCGGTCACGAGTTCCTCTGTGACCACGGCGCCTACCCCTCCACACTCGGCTACCGCGGTTTCCCCAAGTCGCTGTGCTCCAGCATCAACGAGGTCATCTGCCACGGCATCCCCGACGGCACCGTCGTCCAGGACGGCGACATCGTGAACATCGACATCACGGCCTACCTCAACGGCGTCCACGGCGACACCAACGCCACCTTCCTCGCGGGCGACGTCGATGAGGAGTCGCGGCTCCTGGTCGAGCGCACCAAGGAGTCGCTCGAGCGCGCGATCAAGGCCGTCAAGCCCGGCCGCCGGGTCAACATCATCGGCCGGGTCATCGAGGCCTACGCCGCTCGCTTCGGCTACGGCGTCGTGCGCGACTTCACCGGACACGGCATCGGCACCAGCTTCCACTCCGGCCTGGTCATCCCGCACTTCGACTCCGAGCGCCACTCCGAGGAGATCCGGGTCGGGATGACCTTCACCATCGAGCCGATGCTCAACCTCGGCACCCCCGACTGGACCATGTGGGACGACGACTGGACCGTCGTCACCCGCGACCTGAAGCGCAGTGCGCAGTTCGAGCACACCCTCCTCGTCACCGCCGACGGCGCGGAAGTCCTCACGAACCCCTGATTCAAAGCGTGGCCTAGACTGCGCAGGCGAATGGGCTGGCCGGGCGACCGCGTTTCGCCGTACGACATCGTGCGGTGGACCGAGGAAGGTCCGGGCTCCACAGGGCAGGGTGATGGTTAACGGCCATCCGGGGCAACCCGCGGGACAGTGCCACAGAAAACAGACCGCCACTCGAGGCTTCGGCAGCGAGCGGTCAGGGTGAAACGGTGGGGTAAGAGCCCACCAGCGTGCCGGGTGACCGGTGCGGCTAGGTAAACCCCACCCGGAGCAAGATCAGACAGTGTGCGTTCGAGGGCGGCCCGCCCGAGTGCACGGGTAGATCGCTGGAGGGAGTCGGCAACGGCTCTCGTAGATGGATGGTCGCCGGCGCCCGGTTCACGCCAGGCGTCACAGAACCCGGCCTACAGGCCAGCCCATTCGCCATACAACGCCTGACCTGCGGAAACGTGAATCACACACCGTTACTGTGGCACTACTGTGGCAGCGTTTTTGGACACGTCTGTCCCGCTGTGTCGCCTTGCGGTGCGACCGGTCCCAACGAGCGCGGCCTCGATGACGGCGCGGCTGCGGTCGTCCTCGTCGCCCATCAGGTGGCCGTAGGTGTCCCACGTCTCGACAGCCGACTTGTGGCCGAGCAGCGCCTGCAGGACCTTGATGGACAGTCCGCCCCGGATCTGCACCGAGGCGAAGTAGTGCCGTAGGTCGTGCGGCGTGGCGTCGGTGCCTACTCGCCGGGCTGCGCGCTGCCAGGCGCCGCGAAGAGTGCTCGTGCCGATGAAGGCTCCGAGGTCGGTAGTGAAGAGCAGGCCCGACCCGTGGTGGCCGAACTCCTTGACGTGCTCCGCGATCGCCTCGACAACCACGTCTGCGATGGGGATCGTCCGCGTCGACGACTCGGTCTTCGGCGGACCCCACACCGGATTGTTCGCCCGACTGGACCTCGCCAGCTGCCGGTCGATCCGGATGGTGCCGAAGTCGAAGGCGATCCGGTCGAGGGTCAGCTCGAGGATCTCTCCTCTGCGCATCCCGGTCCCAGCGGCGATGGTGGCGAAGGCGCGGTAGCGCGCCGGCAGGTCGTCGCGGAGAGCGAGCACCGTCTCGGTGGAGATCGGCACCAGCGCCGCCATCGAAGCGGTCTTGGGCAGTGTGATGTCCACACACGGCGTAGCCGGGATGACCCGGTCCTTGACGGCCGCCCGCAGGATGATCGCGAGGATCGAGTACCTCGCGGCCAGGTGCTGGCCGCCGACGACCCTTCCCACTCCTTCACCAGCGATTGCACATCGGCGCGGTTGACCGCGTCCATCCGCATCCCCCCGAGAGTGGGCAAGATGCGGTTGGACAGGACCGTGCCGTACGTCGATGCCGTGTTGGGCGCGAGCACCTGGCGCTGGAGCCATCGCTGGCCGTAGGCACGAACACTCTCGCGACCCGCGCGCGGATCGGCCCACTGACCGGTGACCAGGCCGGCGGTCTGTTCGTCGAGCCACCGTTGGGCGTCCTTCTTGAGGTTGAAGAGCCGACGGTGGCGCTTGTTGACCCGGTCGTGGAACGAGGCTTCGTACTTCTCGCTTGTTCTGGGCTCACCGGTCTGGGTGGTCCATTCGATCGTTCGCTTGCGGATGCGGGCCATCAGGGCCTCCGGGGTGCGGGAATGACGGGCTGGGCCGCGAGCCGTTGCTCGCGCATGAACTGCCGCACGTCGCCGACGGTGGTGACCAGGCGGCGTCCGATCTTGAAGAACCGTGGTCCCCTGCCGATCTGGCGCCACCGGCGCAGCGTGTTCTCTGGGGTCTTCAGGATCTCACTGACCTCCGACAGCGAGAGCAATTCCTCATCGTGGCACTGGTGAAACGAGACGGTGTGGGCGGTGATGGTCATGGCTTCCTCCGAGTGGTTGATGTCGTCATCCCTGATAAGCAACGTCGCCGAGATGAACACGGACATCCATCGCCAGACGCTTGAGGAAATGGATGCTTTCCAGGTAGGTGTGCGGCGCAACATCGCAGGCGACCTTGTCGGCGTACGAGCGCGGCCTGAAGTCCCCGACGATCAGAGTGGTCGAGCGGATCATCGAGGCCGCCGGCTACGAGCTGGCCCTGGTGACCAAGGTCAAGTTCGCACACCACACCTCCCCGGGGCTCTACCCGTTCTGGGTGCCCGACCGGTTGTGGCGCGGACGGCTGCCGGAGTGTTTCGTCAAGGTCCACCTCGATGACGACACGCACTTCCGAGGGGCACGCCGTTTCGACCTGCGCAAGCGACCTCAACGCAAGCGCATGTACGAGATGCTCCTTCACCGTGGCCCGCCCGAGGAGATGATCGACTGGATCGACGGCGCGCTGTTCGTGGACCTGTGGGACGAGCTGAAGATCCCCCAGGTCATCCGTCACGCCTGGGATCCCCTCGTCGAACTCGCAGGCGACGGGCACATCGAGCGGCCGTGGTACGGCCTGCCTGCGAGCCCGGCTGCCCCTGACGCGATCACAGGGTCGCGAGCCAGTTCGCAGCATGAGCCGCCGCCAAGGCATGACGATCCGCGACCCTGCTGAGGCGAGTCTCGATCACGCGCCGATCGACCAGCCCTGCCTCGATGAGCGCGGCCACGAAGGCGCGGTCCTTCTCCCGAAACGCGCAGAGCTTCGCGACGCACAGGCCCTCCTTGTCGAGGCACCAGCCCGTGAAGATCGGCTGCCCACCCGGAGCCGTCGTGTTGGCCCCCTGAACCTTGACCAGTCGCTCGCGCCACCCCTCCGGTACGGCCGACGTCTCCAGGTCGACGCCGTCGATACTGAAGCCGTGGAGCTCCTCGAACGGCGAGAACTCGCCTGCGACACCTTCGATGATGTCGGCGAGGCGGGCCGTCTCGTCGTTCTCGTCAGCGATGGAAGGACGTCGACTTCAAGCGACATCGTCGCTTCGGCCGGAAGCTGATCCTCACGGTAGGTGCCGAGGATCGACTGCGAACCTACGATGATCACCTCCGGCCTACCAATGATCTGGCATGCCGCACGGATGGCGTGCTCCAGTTGGTCTCGTCGCATCAGCCGACCATCGCCAACTCGTCGAGCACCTCGAGACGCTCGCCCTCGGACAGCAGTCCGCCCATCGGGGAGACCTCTCGCATCTCGATCGACTGACGATCGAGGCCGGTCAGGACGCGCTGCAGTCCGAGCATGTCGCCCTCTTCCACCAAGGAGCGCCACAGCTCCAGGTTCCGGGTGTGCGGCTGACCTGTCACACCGTCTGTCAACCGCTCCAGATTCCGCTCGAGAGTCGGTCGCCACATGTCGAAGGTCGTCCGTGTCAGGTGAATCGACAGCTGGCGGTGCAGCATCCAAGACCGCCGCTCGGAGCGAGTGAGCTCGGGAACGACGGGACGACGAACAACCTCCAGCCGGTAGCCCATGCACGACAGCAACCGGTCGAGCTGCTCGTCGCTCAGTTCCACCTTGCCGGAGAGGACTGACTGATGCTCGGCTGGTGCACACCGCTGATGCGGGACAACCTTGCCTGCGTGGTGCTCGTTTCGAGCATCACATGGCGAAGCAGATCACCACGGTTGCGCATGTGGAGTTCATAGCAAACCTTGCTATGAACAGCATCGGAGCAGCCGACCGACCGCTAGAAGCCGATGCCGTGGCTCGGCGAGGTCGCGGGCGGCCGGTAGCCATGGTCCGGCTCGGGGTGCCGCGGTGTCGGCGGCTGAAGGGGGCGGCGACGGATTGGTGCCTTCGGGCCGTAGCGTTCGATGTCCTCCGCGGCCCGGACTGCGGCGCGTGGGCTGGCCCGAGGTCCGTGCGGTCGCGGTCGAAGACGTTGATCCACTGCCGACGGGCGTCATCGACCGACTCGGCGACCATGTGCGCGACGTTGCGGTCGCGACCGCGGGTCATGCTGACGTACGCGGACGAGGCGCCCGTGTGCTCGCCGACCACCACGTGGCAGGCGGGGACGGTGTCGCCCTCGTTCGAGAGCGTCGTTCAAGCCTGGTGCTGGGTTGCGGACAGCCACGCCCTCGACGTGATCAGGCCAACGCCGGCGCTGTGGGTATCAGGTCGAGACGCAAGAGGCCTTCTCGTGTTGCCTTTGCGGCAGCTCCCGCACGCGACTCCTGTCCGAGCTTCACCAGAATCCGCTCAACGTGAGTGGTGACCGTCCGCACCGATATCGCGCGCTCGGATGCAATTCGTTGATTGGACGCACCTTGGGCAATTCCATTGAGTACGTCGAGCTCACGAGCAGAGAGCCCGTACGGCGCTTCCCACGGCGACTCGATCACCAGGAGGGCCGCGCCGTGCTCGACGAGTGGGTCGCGCACGCGCTCGACTCTGATTGCGAGCCAGTTTCCGTGCAGAGGCCACACCCCCGACAACGCACACGATGGAGTCCTCAGGAGGCGCTCAGCGAACCGGCAGAAGTCGGCGTCGTCTACGCAGGTCGCGGGTTCGTATTGATCGACGAGTGTCGGCCTGCCCGCGTGGTCGATCAAACTCGCGCGCGAGTCTTCGGCGACCGGGAGCAAGGCCGACCTGAGCCGCCGCAGGTTGCACAGTTGACCAAGGCTCGCGGTGAGCGTCGAGATCAGTTGCACATGCCTCGATGCGAAGGCGGTCCGGGATTCGGCAGACATGTGCAACATTCCGGCATAGCCGCCATCCCCGGCAAAAAGGCACGACGACATTCCATCCCCGAAGCCCGCCGGACGCAGAATTTCCTGAAATAGCTCGGTCTTTCGGTAGTCGTAAGGCAGGTCGCCGATCCGCAGCGGTCGGCGCTGCTCGAGCATCCGCTCGTGTGGGTCGGTTTGCGCGTACGGCTCCCCCAGCCCGACCAGTGTCGCTGCGTCGTACGCCGAGTTGCCGATCACTACGTGTCTGCCAGCCAGGGGGTCCCACGCCAAGAGCGCGGCGGCATCTTGGTGGACAAGGCTTTGTAGCTGGGCGAATATCTCGACCGCTGCCTCTTTCGTAGAGCCAGATCCTGCGACGTAGGCGCAGTCGATGAGCACCCGCGTCTCGCCGAGAGTGAAGGTGTCGCTTGCGACGTCCGAGGGGACGATGTCAACCATGTAGAGCCTTTCTCGGCTCCGTTCGGGTCGCTGATTATATCCCGGAGCGGCCCTGTGTCGACCGATGTTCAGACCAGTTGCGCCGATGCTGCGTCGAACGCGCGCAGGGTCGCAAAGAGCTTCCAGG
>JBDSPC010000258.1:0-4175 GCA_039914485.1 Nocardioides sp. | reverse complement strand
CGATGATGTAGATGCCGTTGCGCTCGGTCATGATGAAGCGCTTCATCTTGGGGTTCCAACGACGGGTCTGGTGACCGAAGTGGACGCCGCTCTCGAGCAGCTGGCGCATGGTGACGACTGCCATGTGTATCTCCTGTGTGATGGAGTCACGCGACCGGTGTGCGCGACCTTGAGGCAGGCCGGGCCGGGAACGGATCTCCGAAGTGGTTTTCAGTTGCAAGCGCTCGACGTGTGTCGGTTGCCCTGACGCTCACGCGCGATCCGATCCGGCCCGAAGTCGAGCCAGAACTGAGGATCCGCGCCCACGGGTGGTCGGCCCCAGAAGAGAGGTCGTCGCGGTCTGCGAGCGTGCGAAGTCAGCCCGGGTCGGTCTGGATGGTGCTGGGCTGCTTCGCGAATCGTAGGCCACCTGCCCACCGGCGTGCCAATCGAGCTTCGACCGGGCTCCGAACGGTCCACAGGCCCTTGGTTCGAGACCTTGTCCACAGGTACGCCGCAGCGCGCGTGCCGCATCGCCGCGCGAGCGCGACTCTGGGGTGATGACAGCCCTGCGCGCCCTGCTCCTGGCCACCTCCCTGCTCCTCGGGCTCGCCGCCTCCCCCGCCGCGGCGACTGTCGCGGCAGACACCGATCCGGTCGGCGTCTGGCCGCTGCGACCGACACCCGAGGTGGTCCACGGCTTCGACCCGCCTGATGACCCGTGGGGGTCCGGCCACCGCGGCGTCGACCTGGCCGGCACCGTCGGGCAGTCCGTGCACAGCGCGCTCGCCGGCACGGTCGCGTTCGTCGGCAAGATCGCCGGCAAGCCCGTGGTCACCATCTCCCACGGCGACACCCGGACGACCTACGAACCCGTCTCGTCCGCCCTCGAGCCCGGCACGACCGTGGCTGCCGGCGCCCGGATCGGCACGCTCGAATTGCCCTTCAGCCACTGCTTCCCGACCGCCTGCCTGCACTGGGGCTGGCTGCTCGGTGACAGCTACCTCGACCCGCTCTCGCTCGTGGGCTCCGGGCGGGTGCGGCTGCTGCCGCTCTGGCGTGACCAGCCGGTCGATCACAGCACGTCGTGGCAGCCCGCGATCTCGCCGTACGCCGCGTGGTCGCCGCCGCTGCTCGACTTCCTGCCCTGACGCGCCCCGGACCTCATACGCCCGTCCACCCATCGGCCCAACGACGTATGACGTCCCGAGAGGGTCACGCCCGCGGGTGTGCCTGCCGGTAGGCCTGCCGCAGGCGATCGGTGGTGACGTGCGTGTAGAGCTGCGTCGTGGCGAGCGAGGCGTGGCCGAGGAGCTCCTGGACCGAGCGGAGGTCGGCTCCACCCTCGAGGAGATGGGTCGCGGCCGTATGGCGAAGCCCGTGCGGTCCCATGTCGGGCGCGCCCGGCACATCGGCGATCCGGCGGTGAACGAGCTCACGCACGGCCCGCTGGTCGATCCGGCGGCCCCGCGCGCCCAGGAACAGCGCAGCTCCCGCACCCTCCACGCGCAGAGCAGGGCGACCCGCCGTCAGCCAGCGGTCGACGGCGCGAGCCGCGGGCCGACCGTAGGGCACGGAGCGTTCCTTGCGACCCTTGCCGAAGACTCGAACGACCTGGCGCTGGGTGTCGAGGTCGTCGATGTCGAGGCCGACCAGCTCACCCACGCGGATCCCGGTGGCGTAGAGCAGCTCGAGCATCGCCACGTCGCGCAGGCCGACCGGGGAACCGTCATCGGCCCGGTCGGCGGCGGCCCGGATCAGGTCGGCCGCCTCGTCGGCCCGCAGCACCGGCGGGGGGGTCTTGTGCTTCTTGGGCGAGCCCAGGGAGGCGCCGGCATCGGCGGGAGCGCGACCCGTGCGCGCGAGCCAGGCCGTGAACACGCGCGCGGCGGTGGCGCGGCGGGCGATCGTCGTGCGCGACTTGCCCATCGTCTGCTGCTTGGCCAACCAGCTGCGCAGGGTCCGGAGGTCGAGCTGGCCCACATCGGCGAGCCCGAGCCGGGTCGCGTGGTCGAGCAGACCGGTGAGGTCGCCGAGGTAGGCCCGGACGGTGTGTGGCGTCAGGTCGCGTTCGGAGGTGAGGTGCCGCTCGTAGTCGGCGAGCACCTGGGCCATCGACTCAGGGAGAGCGGCGTCGCGCGCCTCCACGTCTGCCTCGGTCGCCATGCAGCGATCGTAGGTCGGGCGGAGCACCGGACCTCGGAGCCACGACGCAGCATGGGCGTCCAGCGGCATCTCATCGCCGACCCGCTCTGGCGACGAGGCGCCACCCGTCCACCCCCAGGTGCACCAGCCCCGCCTCCCCCAGCGCGACCAGCACCCGATCTGCCTCCTGCACGCCGACCCCGGCGATGCTGCTGATCGACTCGGTGCTCGCGCCGCGGGCCACCGGCACGGCGTCGAGCACCCGGACCTCTCGCAGGGAGAAGTCGTCGTGCGCCCGCTCCGGCCCGCGCGGGACGATGGTGAGCTGCTCGCCCGACGCACCGACGAGCTCCAGCACGTCGAGTCCACCGGTGACCAGGGTCGCGGCCCCGGAGCGGATCCGCTCGTGGACGCCCTGGGAGGTCACGCTCGTCACCGGCCCGGGGACTCCCATCAGCACCCGGCTGAGCTGATCAGCCCAATTGGCGGTGTTGAGGGCACCGCTGCGCAGGGCCGCCTCGACCAGCACCGTCCCCCGGCTCAGGGCCGCGATCAGCCGGTTGCGGGACAGGAACCGCACCTTGGTCGGCGCCGATCCGATCGGCGCCTCCGAGACCAACGCGAAGTGGCGCGCGATGTGGTCGATCAGCTCGCGGTGGGCGGCCGGATAGACACGGTCGGCGCCACAGGCGAGGACCGCGACGGTCGCGCCGCCCGCAGCGAGAGCACCGCGGTGACCCGCCTGGTCGATACCGTACGCCGCACCGGACACCACCGCAGCGCCGCTGCGGGCCACCGCCGCTGCCACGTCGGTGGCGATGTCGAAACCGTAGGAGGTCGCGGATCGTGACCCGACGATCGCCACCGAGTCGCGCAGCTCGGTCAGCCTCATCGGCCCCTTGACCCAGAGCCCGACCGGCACCCCACCGAGGCCCTGCACCCGTGCACCGTGGGCGAGGTCGTCGAGTTGGCTCGGCCATTCACCGTCCTCCGGCGTGACGAACCGGACGCCCTGACGATCGGCGATCGAGAGCACGCGGTCCACGTCGACCGCCTTCACCCGAGCCGCCAGCTCCGGCCGGGCGTCGTCGGCCAGCACCTCCTCGACCGTCCTGGCCGCGCCCACGGTGGTGACGCTGTCGCAGACCTTGTCGTCGCCCGGCTCGGTCGCGTGGCTGAGCGTGACCCGGGCCAGCCGTTCCTGCTCGCCGCTCACGAGGCCAGCTCCGGCGACAGCTCCATCGCCCGCAGATCGACGGCCTCGCCGGTCCGTAGCGCGAGCGCGGTCTCCACGTCCTCGACCTCGGGTCGGTCGCGTCCTGCCAGGTCGGCCACGGACCACGCCACCCGGTGCACGCGGGTGACACCGCGCCGAGTGATCCGGCCGCCGGCCATGGCCTTCTCGAGGACCCGTTGTCCCTCGGGCGTCAGTGGCCAGTGCTCCGTCAGCACGGGTCCGGGCACAGCCGAGTTGAGGCCGAAGCCCAACCCGGCGTAGCGGGCCGCCTGGTGCGAGCGCGCGGCCGCCACGAGGGAGCGCAGATCGGCCGAGGTCCATCGGCGCGCGAACCGGTCATTGCCCCGGTGACCGGCCATCGGCTGCAGCTCACGCCAGATGTCGATGCGGTCGACGATCGGTCCGTTGAGCTTGCGGCGGTAGTTGCGGCGCACGGGATCGAGGCACTCGCAGGTGAGACCGGTGGAGTGGAAGTTGCCGCACGGGCAGGGGTTGGCCGCCAGCACCACCATGGCGCGCGCCGGATAGGTGGCGGACTCCTCGCCGCGCGCGATCGACACCTCCCCCGCCTCCAGCGGCTGTCGCAGGGCGTCGATCACGTCGGAGCGGAACAGCGGGAACTCGTCCAAGAAGAGCACACCGTGATGGGCCAGGCTGACCTCTCCCGGCCGGGCCCGACCGGTGCCGCCGCCGAGGATGCTGGCGCGACTGGCGTCGTGGTGGGGCTGGAAGTAGGGCGGCCTGGTCACCAGGGAGTCCAGCGCCCCGACCAGCGAATGGACGGCCGTCACCTCGAGCGACTGCTCCAGCGTCA
>JBDSPC010000314.1:0-4015 GCA_039914485.1 Nocardioides sp. | reverse complement strand
CGAGGTCCACCTCGGCGACCTGGACCCGGTGGCCCTGTCGTGTGCTCGCCTCAACGTCCCGCACGGTCAGACCCACCTCTCCGACCTGTACGCCGCACTGCCGGTCGACCTCGAGCGACGCATCGACGTCGTGGCGGCCAACGCCCCCTACGTGCCGACCGACCGCATCGCACTGATGCCACCGGAGGCCCGCGACCACGAGCAGCGGATGGCCCTCGACGGCGGCGCCGACGGGGTCGACCTGCATCGCCGGATCGCGGCAGGGGCTCCCGTGTGGCTCGCGCCCGGCGGCGTACTCATGATCGAGACGTCGCCCCTGCAAGCAGCGTTGACGGCGCAGGCCATGCACGACGCGGGGTTGTCGACGGAGGTCGTGACCGACGAGGAGATCGGCGGCTGCGTGGTCGTCGGAACGTTCAGACCGGGGGAGCCGGGGTGACGTAGCCGACCTCGGCGTCGGCCAGCTCGATCTCCTCGCGGGTGATGCCGAGGAGATACATGATCGTGTCGAGGTAGGGCACGTTGACCGACGCGTCGGCGGCATCGCGCACGACCGCCTTCGCGTTGTAGGCGATGCCGAGCCCGGCCGCGTTGAGCATGTCGAGGTCGTTGGCGCCGTCGCCGATGGCGATGGTGGCGGCGTCGGAGACCCCGATGTCGGCGGCGAACTCGCGCAGTGCGCGGGCCTTGGCGGCGCGATCGATCACGTCGCCGATGACGTGCCCGGTGAGCAGCCCGTCCACGATCTCGAGCTCGTTGGCGCGCGAGTAGTGGATCCCCAGGTCGGCCGCGAGCCGGTCGGTGATCTGGCTGAAGCCACCCGAGACGATCGCGAAGCGGTAGCCCAGGCGACGCAGGATCCGCACCAGCGTGCGGGCGCCCGGCGCCAGGTTGATCGCCTCGTAGACCTCGTCGAGCGCCGAGGCCGGCACGCCCTTGAGCAGCGCCACCCGCGCGCGCAGGGACTCCTCGAAGTCGAGCTCGCCGGCCATCGCGCGCGACGTGATCTCCGCGACCTCGGCCTCGCAGCCGGCGTGGGCGGCGATCATCTCGATCACCTCGCCCTGGATCAGCGTGGAGTCGACGTCCATCACGATCAGCCGCATCGACCGTCGCAGCAGATTGGCGGGTTGTACGGCGATGTCGACGCCTTGCGAGGATGCCTCTGCCGCGAGCAGCGGGCGCAGGATCTCGGGCTCGACACCGGAGATGGCCAGGTCGATCGCGGTGACGGGGTAGCGGGCCATGCGCTCGATGCGGTCGATGTTGGCGCCGGAGTCGGCGATCCGGCCGGCGATCGCGGACATGGCCGACGCCTTGAGCGGAGCCCCGATGATCGTCACGTGCGAGCGGCCGACGCGACGCGGCTTGTTGTCACCCTGTCCGCGTTCGACCTCGACCTGCATGCCGAGCCCCTCGGCCGTCTGCTCGATGGCGAGCCGCAGCTTCTTCCAGTCGCGCGGGGCGGTGACGAGGACACCGAGGACGAGCCGGCGCCGGAGCACGATCTGCTCGATGTCGAGCACCTCGACGCCCGCGGCGGCGAACGTCGAGAACATCGCCGACGTGACACCGGGGCGGTCCTTGCCGGTGATGGTGATCAGGAGGGTCTTCGGGATTTCGTCCATGTCGCTCATGTCGGGACTGAGCCTATTGGCCCGCGGGCCGGTGTCACTGCTCCGGCCACACCTCGGGCGAGCAGGCAGCGACGAGCGCCCGCCGCGCGGCCCGCTCCAGCGGTCGAAGGGCGCCCCTGCGGGCCTCGATCTCGTACGCCGACACGGCACCGCCGTCGTCCTCGAGCGCCAGCTCCGTGATGGCCCAGCCCTGGAGCCCGCGCGCCGCGAGGTCGGCGCAGCGGGCCGGCGTGCCCAGCGGCGCCTCGATGCTCGGGCGGTGGCCGAGGTTCATCAGCCGGTCGGCCACCTCGGGTCGCCAGCGGGCGACGTCGAGGTCGGCGAGCAGGTTGGCCGACTCGAGCAGCGCTGCGCGCAGCATCCGGTCGGCCTCGCCGACGTCGGGCAGTTGCCGCGGCGCCGCCTCGTGCACCCGCCAGTGGCAGACCTCGCCCACGACGTCCGGCACGACGGCCAACGGCCCGATGACGACCGCTTCACCCGACTCGATGGCGGCGAGGTTGAGCTCGCGTGGCCCACCGAGCCCGAGCAGGTCACCCTCCGTGGGCAACGCCAGCCCCGCTCCGGTGGCGGCGGAGCGCCTCGCCTCGAGGAGGAGATCCAGCATCGACGTACCCCCCGAGAGGCCGTCGACGACATGCCCGAGGTCGCCGTCGGTCACTGCGTCGAGCACGTGGTCGGTGACCTCCGTGCCGCGCAGCCAGGCGGTCAGCCACCAGGCGAGGCGGGCCGAGAGCGGGAGTTCGAGGGACACGGCGCAAGAGAATACGTCGGGGTCCGGGAGGGGCGATCAGGGCTGGATAGGGTGAGTCGCATGACCGCCGTGATCGAGTTCGCCGACCTCACGGTGCGCCGGGGGAAGGCCACGCTGCTCGACGAGGTCAATTGGGCCGTCGAGGAGGACGAGCGCTGGGTGATCCTCGGACCCAACGGCGCCGGCAAGACCACGCTGCTCCAGGTGGCGGCCGCGCAGATGCATCCGACGTCCGGTGTGGCCGGCATCCTCGGCGAGGTGCTCGGGACGACCGACGTGTTCGACCTGCGACCCCGCATCGGTCTCACCAGTGCGGCCCTCGCCGACCTGATCCCGCGCACCGAGCTGGTCAAGGACGTCGTCGTCTCCGCCTCCTACGGCATCCTCGGCCGGTGGCGCGAGGTCTACGACGACCTCGACCACGACCGTGCGTCGTCCCTGCTGATCGAGGTCGGGGCCGCACACCTGAGCGAGCGCACGTTCGGGACCCTCAGCGAGGGGGAGCGCAAGCGCGTCCAGATCGCGCGCGCCCTGATGACCGACCCGGAGATGCTGCTGCTCGACGAGCCCGCCGCGGGCCTCGACCTCGGGGGCCGAGAGGACCTCGTGTCCACGCTGTCCGTGATCGCCCTCGACCCCGACTCACCCGCGACCGTGCTGGTCTCCCACCACGTCGAGGAGATCCCGCCCGGCTTCACGCACGCCTTGCTGCTGCGCGCCGGTCGGGTCGTTGCGTCTGGTCCGCTGGAGCGGGTCGTGACGGCCGAGACGCTCTCCGAGACCTTCGGCATGCCGATGCTGCTGACCCAGGAGGACGGCCGGTTCGCGGCGCGACGACGTCCCCGGCACATGGCCGTCTGATCCTGCTCGGCCACCGGATAGGGTCGAGTCATGGAGTGGCTTCGTGATCACGCGTGGGAGACCTGGCTCGGTCTGACGATCGTGCTCGGCGTGGCTGAGATGTTCAGCCTCGACCTGATCCTGATCATGCTCGCCGCGGGCGCCCTCGTCGGCATGATCGCGGCCGTCCTCGACCTGCACATCGCCATCCAGGTCCTCGCCGCGTCCGCCGCCTCGCTGGCGGCGATCGCGATGGTCCGACCGACGATGGTCAAGCGACTGCACTCCGGTCCCGAGCTGTCCCTCGGCCACGGCAAGCTGGTCGGCAAGCAAGGCATCGTCACCGAGGACATCTCGGGCCTGTCCGCCGGCCGGATCAAGCTGGCGGGCGAGTTCTGGACCGCCGAGCCCTACGACGACACCACGAGCATCGCCGCCGGCGAGACCGTCGAGGTGCTGGAGATCCGCGGCGCCACTGCCGTCGTGCACCCGGTCGCCCGACTCGAGTCCTGACCACCCGAACAACCTGAACCACCCGACACCTCCCGAAGGAGACGTCCATGGAGATCGCCCTCATCCTGTTGGCTCTGCTGGTCCTGTTCGTGATCGTCGTGCTTGCCAAGACGGTGCGCATCGTGCCGCAGGCCCGTGCCGGCATCGTCGAGCGGTTCGGCAAGTACAAGGGCACGCTGCCCGCCGGCCTCAACATCCTGATGCCCTTCATCGATCGGCTGCGCTACCTCATCGACCTGCGCGAGCAGGTCGTGTCGTTCCCGCCGCAGCC
>JBDSPC010000297.1:0-3740 GCA_039914485.1 Nocardioides sp. | reverse complement strand
GGTGAGTCATCCCTTCGCAACCTGGGAGGACCCGGCCGACGACGCCGCCAACATCGCCTGGGTCCGCGACTACCGCAAGGCGAACGTCCCCTTCACGACCGGCGGCGTCTACCTCAACTTCATCGGCAATGAGGGTGACGAGCGCATCAAGGCGGCCTTCGGTGCAGAGAAGTACGAGCGACTCGCGCAGATCAAGTCCGAGTACGACCCCGGCAACGTCTTCGCCGGCAACCAGAACATCCGCCCCATGGTGCCTGCCTGACCACCTCAAGCTGGCACCCCGAACCCAGCCCGACCAACACAGAGGAGAAAGGTCATGTCCGACAAGCAGAACATCGACACCCCGCACGAACGGCGCCCGTTCCAAGACCACGGCCACATGGACGTGGTCACCCTCGGCGACTTCACCATCGGCCGCGGCGTCTTCGAACCAGGCTGGCGCTGGTCCAGCGACGTCAAGCCGATTGCCGGCACTGACTCCTGCCAGGTCCACCACACCGGCTACTGCCTCTCTGGACAGATGACGATCAAGCCCGATGACGGCGAGGAGATCACCATTGGCCCCGGCGACGTCGTCGACCTCGACCCCGGTCACGACGCGTGGACCGTTGGCGACGAGGCCTGCGTGCTCATCGACACCGGGGTCGCGGCGTACGCCCTGCCAAGCTGACACCAACCACTCCCTGAAGGGCGCCGCCGCCGGTCCCTTCAGGGCTCGGCCCGAAGAACTGTGGAGAACAGCATGGCGACTTTGCTCCCGCAGACTCGCGAGAGCCATTCATGAACTCGATCACTTGCTGACTCTCACGAAAGGGACGCGACTGCCGTCGGCGTGGGCGGCCGAATCGCTGTTACTCGCCGGGACAAACGTGTGACCTCTCGCGATCCGGGGATATCACAGTCATTCCGCCGCTAATGCGCTCCGTTCCGTCCTTGATCAGTGGGACGTGGAATTGCCTCTGGAGAACTACGGCATCAACCAGGTAGCTCGCCACGGAGCAACCAGTGCTCCCACGGCACCGGAGTCTGCCCATAGCGAGCCTGCCGCACCACCTCTTCAGTCATCCACGCCCTCAGCGCACGAAGGTCGCCAGAGGACGCCAGGGTGAGCAACCGCATCTCCTCGCACAGCACGTCCGCAGCCTTGACAGCCACGTCGAGCTTCTCCACCTCTGCACTGAACTCGCGAGGCATCGCCATGTCGACATCGATGAACTCACGCCCTTCGGCCGCCGCCCGCTGTGCGATCCGTCGACCCATGTGCCGAGCATGTGCAGGCCCACTGAGGAGGTCTTGTAGCTCCAGCGCAAGCGCCTGCGACGTTGGGTTCGCGCGGGCGGCGCCGGCGAGCTGCAGTTCGCGAATCAACTCATCCAGATGCTCGTCCTGTCGAAGACTCAGCCGGACAGGACAGCCGGCCAACCGAACGCGGGCCCACCCGGCGGGCAGCAGCTGCTCCGACTGCTCCACCGCCTCCTCGTCGCGGATCTTGGGAAGGCGTACACCGTGCTCGTCGGCGGTTCCAGTGATCTCGCACCAGACCCGCTTGCCGCCCAGAGTCTTCTCCACGCCCCAATCGCTGGCGAGAATCGACACGATCGCCAGGCCCCGCCCGGTCGTTGCTTCGTCCTCGAGCAGTAGGTCGGCCGGATCGGCAGGGTCGGGAAAGCTGGGCCGGGGTGTGACGGCTTGAGCGGGCACAGCGCCGTCGTCCTCCACGCTGACCCGCACCACGTCGCGGTGCAGACCCAAGCCGATGTGCATGAAGGTGCTTGAGGTGTGGAGCGCCGCGTTGCCCGCAAGCTCGCTCACGCACAGCGTCGCGTCATCCATCAGATCGCTGCGACCCCACGACATAAGTCCATCGGCCACGAACCGCCTGGCGGCGGGCACGCTCACTGGCTCCGCAGCCAAACTCAGCCGGAGCAGTCGACGGTCCGTCCCGGAGTTCCCCAGCACGTGATGATGATGCACCAGGCAGACATTCTTGAGGCCCCCTTGGTCCGAGGAAGGAGACGGCCGGCACCGTCACAGCGCCGGCGATGAGACGCAAATGGTCGAGCACCTCATCGCCGGGCGGCCTGAGTATCCGAACGACCCAGCGTCCAGCCAATCCGGCACTTGGAGAGACCCCGACGATGAACGGGATCCTCAACAAACTACTCAAGGCCGATGGTGTGCGGGTTCTTGAAGGAAGGGCCGAGCCCGAACAACTGTTAAAGAGCGAGGATCTCCTGTCGTTGATGGCAGACGATCTCGACGAGTCAACTCTCACCTATGGCGTGGTCGATCTGGGGCTGCTGGTCAATACTTCAATAGCCCGAGCCCACGTGGTGGTTGATCACATGAACGGCCAAGACGTTCAACTTGTCGACTTCGAGCCAGATGACCTGGAGCCGCGAAATGAAGGCCGGTGCCAGCGCGCTCGTGCCACGACCGAAGCATTGCGAGGGCGCGACATACCGCTGCTCCTGTGGCCCCGAGTCGTAACCCCTCATCTCCATATGGAGCGCTACAGCACGAATGACCCCCGGCGCGGGGCGATGGCGGATCAAAGGATGGCGTTCATCACACGTCATGGAACAGGGCTTCGCAGACCGCATCACATCCGCGGTCGCTACTCCGTGGACGCCCGGTCCACCCATCAGGCCCCGGGCGGGAGCACGATGTCGTAGTCAGCAGCGCTGCGGAGCATTTCCACCAGGGCTCGCGCATCAGGGGTGGTCGGTCGTCGAGGATCGTGAAGGAGACAGATCTCGCGCTCGACTACCGGGTCGACGAGGTCGAGTGTCGCCAACCCCCCGAACGCCATCAGCGGGAGCACAAACCCAGGCGCGGCGCTCACACCGAGGTCAGCCGCCACCAGCCCGGCGACGGCGCCGATGTTGCTGGCCTCGGTCGTTGGTCCGAGCCTCACACCACGTTCGGCCAGTACCTGGTCGGTGAGCGATCGGACGCTGCTGCTGTGGTCGAACGCGACGAACGGCTCATCCGCCAGCTCGGCCCAGCTCACCTCTTGGCGACCACACCATGGATGTGAAGGCGCTAGCAGGCAGGAGAATCGGTCTCGGGCCACCGGAGTCGCGACCAGGTAATCCGGCACCGCGTCGACGACGGTGAGCGCAAGGTCGACGGCTCCACTGCGCACCAGGTCGAGAACGTGGCCCGACAGTCCGTCACGAACCCCCACAGACACCTCGGGGTGGCGCGTCCGGTATGCCCGGAGGACAGAGGGCAGCATGGTCGCGGCGAGTGAGGGCAAGACGGCGACGACAACCGATCCACGGCGGGATCCGCGCATCCCCCAGAGACATTCCGATGCTCAGGCTGCCATCAGTGACCACGCGCCAGGGCCGCGAACGGTCGGCGGGTGGTCCGGCCACGGGTCGAGTCCACGAACGGGTCACTTGCTTCCATGACTGCATCCCATCACCCGAGCCTTCCACCGGCGCTCTACGCTGACAAGGCACCGTCGACGAGGCGTTCGTACAGGGGTCCGTTGCTGGCTGGATCGTCACGTGAAGCGGCACCGGCGTTGCACTGATGCGTCGACCCACTGCGTTCGCCACCTGCACAGACGCCATCTCTCGGCACGATCTCCTCGTCAGGACCTGCGTCCTTCCGCCGTTTGTCGGCGCCGGACTTCCGGATCCGCCTGCGAGCGATCCCTCCCCTCCAACGGGGGCCCAAGCTCCACGGCGCGTTCGCCATGGAGATTCATGGCGAGAGGGCGTGCGCGC
>JBDSPC010000185.1:0-8251 GCA_039914485.1 Nocardioides sp. | reverse complement strand
GCACCGAGGCCGGCACGTCCGTCATCACGATCGTGGCCGGAGCGTCCAGCCCGGAGGAGAAGAGGTAGTCGCGCTCGTCCCCGGGGCGGCCGATGATCCACATCGTCCCGCCCGCCTTGGGCTCCAGGCGGCGACGCTGGGTGTAGGCGGCCATCACGCACCCCCACGGCTCCAGCGTGGAGCCCTCGGCATACCCCATCGTGTCGGGAAGGGGCAGCAAGCAGGCACCGTCGTCGGTCTCGAGCATCTCGGCGCCCATCAGGTGGTACTGGATCAGTCCGCCGGGGATGGTGTAGCCGTAGGCGGTGCTCTTGCCGTCCTGGTAGATGTCGGGCTGCACGGCCAGCCGCTGGCCGGCGTGATAGCGATCCTGGAGGTTGTCCCCGACCTCGATCACGGTGAGGCTCACCTCGTGCCCCAGCCTGGTGGGCTCCGCGGACAGGTCGCGGTCGTAGAGCTTCGGGTGGCTGCCGCCCTGGCGCATGATCTTCACGTCCGAGAAGCAGAGGCCCACGCTGTCGATGCGCACCAGCATGTGGTCGGCGTCGGGCGAGGGCACGGGGAGCAGCTCGGGGCGGTCGTCCTTGCCCATGTTCTCCTCACCTGCGCCCCACAGGTTCCAGGCCCAGGCACTCTCCGGCAGGTCGAGATCGGCCGCGCGGTAGCGGTCATACGCTGATGTCATGGTTTCCTCCGTGGTGAGGTGGACAGAGCCTCCGGGACATCCCCAGCTCCGCGGGTGGGAGGCAGATCTCCCGGGGCTGGACTCGCCAGACGCGGCGAGGAGTTGGTGGGCGCATGGCCTCAGTTGCCGAGCAGTGCCCGCACGGCGTCGCGGGCCGTCATCGGGTCGCTCGCACCGAGGGCGGCCTCGGCGGCGGCCTCGCAGGTGTCCATGGAGACGCGCGAGAGCTGGGCGCCGACGGGGCGTACGGCGCGGGCGGCCATGGACAGGGACGTGATGCCCATCCCGACGAGCGCGCAGGCGAGCATCGGATCGGCGGCGGCCTCGCCGCACACGCCGACCGGCTTGCCGGCCTGCTTGCCCGCCTCCGCGGTGATCGCGATCAGCTGCAGCACGGCCGGCTGCCACGGGTCCGTCAGGTGGGCGAGGTCGGTGGCCATCCGGTCGGCGGCCATCGTGTACTGCGTGAGGTCGTTGGTGCCGATCGAGAGGAAGTCCACGACCTCGAGCATCCGGTGCGCGAGCAGTGCAGCGCTCGGGATCTCCACCATCACGCCGGGCTTGAGGCCGCGGGAGCGCACCTTCTCGGCGAAGTCGGCTGCTTCGGCGACAGTGGCCACCATCGGCGCCATCACCCACGTCTCGGTGCTGCTCGCCTCGGCCGCGATCCTGATGCCGTCGAGCTGGCGGTCCATCAGGCCGGGGTTGCCGAAGGACAGGCGCAGACCGCGCACCCCCAGGGCGGGGTTCTCCTCGCCGGGCATGGTCGCGAACGCGATGGGCTTGTCCGACCCGGCGTCGAGCGTGCGGATCACGACGTACTGCCCCTCGCCGAAGGCATTGAGCACCTGGGCGTAGATCTCGCCCTGCTCCTCCGCCGACGGCTCCTCGGTCGCGTTGAGGAAGCACAGCTCGGTGCGGAAGAGGCCGACGCCTTGCACCGGCTCCTCTGCGGCGTGTACGGCGCTGGGCCCGTCGGCGACGTTGGCGAGCAGCTTGATCGGGGTGCCATCGGAGGTTTCCGCCGGACCGGACCAGGACGCCAACGCCTCCCGCTCCTCACGACTGGCCGCTACCCGGCTGGCTGCCTCGGACGGATCCACGCCGACCTCGACCGAGCCGGTCTCGCCGTCGACGACCAGGAACGTGCCGGCCGCGATCTCGGTGACGCCGGGCACGCCCACCACACACGGGATGCCGAGCTGGCGGGCGATGATCGCGGTGTGGCTGGTCGCACCGCCGCGTTCGGTGACCAGGGCGACGATCACCGACGGGTCCAGCCCCGAGGTGTCGCTGGGCGCGAGGTCCTCGGCGACGAGGATCGACGGCTCGCTCGGCACCGGCACGCCCGGCTCCGGCTCGCCGACGAGGTGCGCGATGACGCGGCGCTCGATGTCCTCGAGGTCGGTGACCCGTTCGGCCATCAGGCCGCCCATGTTGGTGAAGATCGACACGAACTGCTCGACCGCGGCGTCCACCGACTCCACCAGGGGCGTGCCGGCCGCGACGTTCTTCGCGACGGCACCGCGCAGGCCCTTGTCCTTGGCCAGGCCGGCGCTCGCGGTGAGCACCTCGGCGGCCGGTCCGGTCGCCTTCGCGGCCTTGCGGCCGAAGGTGTCGGCGACCGCCGCCACCGCATCGTCGTAGGCCGACATGGCGCCGTCGGCGTCGGCGAAACCGCCGTCACCGAAACGGGCGATCGCCTCCGGCGACACCTCGCCGCGGACGAGCAGGGCTGGTCCGGCCGCGACGCCGGGAACGACCGGGGTACCGCGCAAACCAGAGGAGGATGTCGTTGTGGTCATGGACACACCGTAAGGCACCACGACTTGACAGTTCAACAGGTTCGGCTATAAAACAACACATACACAGAACCACGTGATCGACGCCACACGTCTCCCTCCAACCCTAGGACTCCAGGTGTACGCAGAGGAACGGCAGCAGGCCATGGCGCAGCTGATCGGTCAGCAGGGCCGGGTCTCGGTCGCGGAGCTCGCCGAGAACCTCTCGGTCACCACCGAGACCGTGCGCCGCGACCTGTCCGCTCTGGAGCGCATGGGCCTGATCCGGCGCGTGCACGGCGGCGCCGTACCCGCGAGCACGCTGGCCGTCATCGAGTCCGGCATCTCCGAGCGCGACCTCGCGAACACCGACGCCAAGGATGCGATCGCCGCCGCCGCGATCGCGTTCCTGCCGCCGCCCGGCTCGATGATCGTGGTCGACGCCGGGTCGACCACCGCCCGCTTCGTGGCACTGCTCCCCCGCGACCACCGGCTGACCGTCGTCACCCATGCGGTCCCCGTCGCGGCCCGGCTCGCCGGGCTGCCCCACATCGACCTGTTCCTGCTGCCGGGCAAGGTGCGTGCGACGACGCACGCGGCCGTCGGTTCCGACACGGTCGCGGCCCTGTCCGACCTCCGCGCAGACGTCTCCTTCCTGGCCACCAACGGGATCAGCACCACCCACGGACTCACCACCCCCGACCGCGAGGAGGCGGCCACCAAGCGCGCCATCGCCGGCGCCGGACGACGTACAGTCGTGCTGGCCGACTCCACCAAGATCGGCGTCGAGGCCTCGATGCGGTTCGCCGCGCTCAGCGAGGTCGACGTGCTGATCACCGACTCCGGCATCTCTGACAACGACGCCACCGCCCTCGCGGCGGCCGGCGTGGAAGTGGTGATCGCGTGATCCTCACCCTCACTCCCAACCCCAGCATCGACCGCACGATCGCCCTCGCCGGCGAGCTCGCCCGCGGCCAGGTGCAGCGCGTCGTGTCCGTGACCTCGCAGGCCGGCGGCAAGGGCGTCAACATCTCGCGGGCCTCGGTCAGCGCCGGCGAGCCGACGCTCGCCGTGCTGCCAGCCGCCAAGGACGATCCCTTCGTGATCGAGCTGCTCGCGGCTGGCATCGACTGCCGCCCGGTCCGCCCCGCGGGCGACGTGCGCGTCAACCTCACGATCACCGAGCCCGACGGCACCACCACCAAGCTCAACTCCCCCGGCGCGACGGTCCAGCCCGAGGACCTCGAGGCGATGGCCACCACCCTGCTCGCCCGGGCGCCCGGCGCGAGCTGGACGGTGCTGGCGGGTTCACTGCCGGCGGGTGCGCCACCGGAGTTCTATGCCCAGCTCGTCCGCCGATTGCGTGAGTGTGGCGCCAAGGTCGCGGTCGACACCAGCGAGGCACCGCTCCGCGCGCTCGTCGACGCGCTGCCGGACTCGGCACCCGACCTGATGAAGCCCAACGGCGACGAGCTCGCGTCCTTCACCGGCGGCGACGCCGACGAGCTCGAGAACGACCCGGCGCTGGCAGCCATTGCCGCGCGCACCCTGATCGAGCGCGGCGTCGGCACGGTGCTGGCGACGCTCGGCGGCAACGGCGCCGTACTCGTGAACGCCGAAGGCGCGTGGCACGCCGCGCCCCCGCCCACCACAGTCGTCAGCACCGTCGGTGCCGGCGACTCCAGCCTCTTCGGCTACCTGCTCGGCGACATCCGGGGGCTGCCCGCACCCGACCGCCTTGCCCTTGCTGTGGCCTACGGCAGCGCCGCCGCAGGTCTGCCCGGAACCACCATCCCCGAGCCGGCGCACCTGCGCACCGAGCTCGTCACCGTCACTGTCCTGGGAGGCAGCGCATGACCGATCTCATCAACGCCCAGCTCGTCCGACTCGGAGCCAACTGGGGCTCCGAGAAGGCCGATGTCATCCGCGGCCTGGCCGCCCTCGTCGAGGGCGCCGACCGCGCCGACGACGTCGAGCAGCTGATTGCCGACGCCTTCGCCCGTGAGGAGACCTCGAGCACCGGGCTGCCCGGCGGCATCGCGATCCCCCACTGCCGCACCACCGGCGTGTCGGTGCCCACGCTCGGCTTCGCGCGGCTCGACCCGCCCGTCGACTTCGGCGCCAAGGACGGGCCTGCCGACCTCGCGTTCCTGATCGCGGCACCCGCCGGTGGCGACGCCACGCACCTCCAGTTCCTCACCAAGCTGGCCCGCTCGCTGGTCAAGCCGGCCTTCACCGACGCACTCCGCGCGGCCGAGACGCCCGAGGAGGTCGTCGAGCAGATCCTGCTCGCGCTCGACGCACCGCCGGCGGGCGCCTCGACGCCGGCTCCAGCGGCTGCTGCGCCGGCCGCCGCTTCCGCTGCCGGTGACGTTCCCGCGGCAGCTGCCAAGAAGTCGCTCGTCGCCGTCACCGCCTGCCCGACCGGCATCGCGCACACCTACATGGCCGCAGAGGCCCTCGAGGCCGCAGCGGAGAAGGCCGGCATCGAGATCTCGGTCGAGACCCAGGGCTCGGCCGGCTCCACGCCGCTCTCGCCCGACACCATCGCCAGGGCCGCCGCAGTGATCTTCGCGGTCGACGTGGGCGTCCGCGACCGTGGCCGCTTCGCCGGCAAGCCGATGGTGTCCTCGGGCGTGAAGCGCCCGATCGAGGACGCCGACGCGATGATCGCCGAGGCGCTGCGCTACGCCGACGACCCGAGCGCTCCTCGTGTCGAGGGCACCGCCACCGCGCCCGGCGCCACGTCGAACGCCAACGAATCATGGGCCGGGCGCACTCGTCGCGTCCTCATGACCGGCGTCTCCTACATGATCCCGTTCGTCGCGGCCGGCGGTCTGCTGATCGCGCTCGGCTTCCTGCTGGGTGGCTACGAGATCGCCAACCACGCGGGTGAGGTGCTGGCCGACAGCACCCTCTTCAGCCCGCCGGACATCTCGGCGTACGCCGATCCCAGTCTCGCGCACGTCCCGTTCGACTCGGGCGTGCTCGCCTACCTCGGCGCCGCACTGTTCGTGCTGGGCAAGTTCGCGTTCGCGTTCTTCGTCCCCGCCCTGGCCGGCTACATCGCCTACGCCATCGCCGACCGTCCCGGCATCGCCCCCGGCTTCGTCATGGGTGGCCTCGTGACCGACGTCGCCGGCTTCGGTCTGCCGCAGAGCGGCTTCCTCGGTGCCATCGTCGGTGGTGTCCTCGCCGGTGTCGTCGCGCACTGGATCGCCAGGTGGAAGGTGCCCACCTGGGCACGCGGCCTGATGCCCGTCCTCGTGATCCCGCTGCTGACCACTGCCTCCGTCGGCCTGCTGATGCTCGTCGTGCTGGGGCGCCCAATCGCCTCCCTCATGGAGTCGCTGACCGACGGTCTCAGCTCGATGAGCGGCGGCTCGGCCGTGCTGCTCGGCGTCGTGCTCGGCCTGATGATGGCCTTCGACATGGGCGGCCCGCTCAACAAGGTCGCCTACAGCTTCGCCGCCGCCGGCGTCGGTGGTGCGGCGCTGACCAACGACGCCCCCGAGCTGAAGATCATGGCCGCGGTCATGCTCGCCGGCATGGTCCCGCCGCTCGCTCTCGCGCTGGCCACCGTCGTACGCCCCGGTCTCTTCACCGTCCCCGAGCGCGAGAACGGCAAGGCCGCCTGGCTGCTCGGCGCGTCCTTCATCACCGAGGGCGCGATCCCCTTCGCCGCCGCCGACCCGCTCCGGGTCATCCCCTCGATCATGGCGGGCAGCGCAGTCACCGGCGCGCTCTCGATGGGCCTGGACGTCAGCCTGCGTGCCCCGCACGGCGGCATCTTCGTGCTCTTCGCAGTGAACGGCATCCTGGGCTTCCTGATCGCCCTCGTAGCGGGCACGCTGGTCGCGGCGGCCCTCGTGGTCGTCGCCAAGAGCTTCGGCAAGTCCGACGCCGACATCGCCACCGTCTGATCGCATCACCTCAACCAACCGCACAAAGGAGCATTCATGCCCAGCAAGTCTGTCGTCGTCGGTTCCGCCGTCGGCCTGCACGCCCGCCCCGCCGCGATCATCGCCGAAGCCGCTGGTGAGCTCGGCTCCGAGGTGACCATCAACGGCGTCGACGCCAGCTCCTCGCTGATGATCATGACCTTGGGCGCCGGCAACGGCGACACCGTCGAGGTGGCCGGCGACGACCAGGCGGCGGTCGACGCGATCGCCGCGCTGGTCGAGCAGGACCTCGACGCCTGACTTGTCGTACGCCGCAGTGGTGGCGGCAGATGGCAGGATCCCGACCTCGGGGACGCCATCTGCCGCCATCTTCGGCTCCCGGTGGATTTCCACTCGCTCGAGTGGAAATGCAGGGCGGGACCCCGGTGTCCACGCTCAGTCCCCGATGAACTTCCACTCGCTCGAGTGGAAGTTCACCTCGGCCCCGCCACGCGACAGCGACGGTCAGTCGCGCTGGCGGAAGTAGCCCACCCGGACGCGCAGTGCCTGCTCGAGCTCGCCGAGGATGTCGGTGAAGAACTCGCGTCGATAGGTCTCGTCGGTGACAGCGAAGACGGCGAAGTAGAGGCCGCTGAAGGCCGCGAGGAACACCGAGACCTGCACGAGCTCGAGGCTGACCAGCTCGACGCGCCAGGGGTAGGTCAGCTTGTCGGGCGTGATCCAGGCCTCCAGGACATCCTTGTCCATCGCGACCGCGCCGAAGACGATGAAGAACGCGAACACCGCCAGCGCCAGCAGCAGCACCTGGAACGCCTGCATGATCAGCAGCACCAGCACGAGATTGGTGCGCTCGAGTCCGACCACGTCGGCGTCGTCGCCGAGCTCGTCGCGACCGACCTCGTCGTCGAGCCGGTCGACCTCCTCGATCAGCCGGACGACCAGGAATCCCACTGCCATCGCGGCGAAGAACATGACCGCGCCCCAGAGGACTCCACCGTCCAGGTGCGACGCGACCATCCAGACCTCGGTGTTGATGAAGAGGAACGTCACGAACAGCAGCAGCATCGGCAGCGCGCGCGTGGCGAGCGGGAAGAGCAGCTCGAGACTGGCCAGCGAGTGCTTCAGCGCCCACGTGGCGATCAGCCGCACCTGCAGCGCGCGGCCGGCGTAGATCGCGGCCACCAGGAGCAGGACGGTCGCGCCCACGGCGAGGCCGATCGACACCACCCCTGCCCACACGCCGGCCCCGATCCCGGTCGGGACCGCCAGGAGCAGGCCGACCACGGCGACGGCCAGCAGTCGGCTCACGCCCATCCTGCGGCGTGCCTGATCACGCAGGTCGTCGACGAAGTAGGGCAGCCCGTGGGCGAGGAACCAGGTCTCCGCCTCCTCGCGGTTCGTCGGCTCCGGCGTCCTCACGCCAAGATCTCGCGTGCGCGGCGTACGTCGCCGTGCATGGTCTCGACCAGGGCGTCGATGCCCTCGAACTTCACCATGCCGCGCAGGCGTTCGATGAACGCGACCTCGACCTCCACGCCGTAGAGCTCGAGGTCGTCGCGATCCAGGACATAGGACTCGACGCGGCGCTCGCGCTCGCCGTCGAAGGTGGGGTTGGTGCCGACCGAGATCGCCGCGGGGTAGGTCTCACCGGTGTCCAGGCGCGTCAGCCGCCCGGCGTACACACCGTCGGCGGGCGCAGCGCCGTCGACCGGGGTCGGCACGTTGGCTGTCGGGAAGCCCAGCTCGCGTCCGCGCTGGTCCCCCTTCACGACAACTCCGCGAACGGCGAACGGGCGACCCAGCGCCTCGGCCGCGCCGGCGACGTCGCCGGCCGTGAGGCAGTTGCGGATGTAGGTGGAGCTCCAGACCTGGGGACCGCCGTC
>JBDSPC010000150.1:0-7258 GCA_039914485.1 Nocardioides sp. | reverse complement strand
GAGAAGCTCAGGCGCTGCCGGGTTCTCTACATCTCGCCGCTGAAGGCACTCGCCGTCGACGTCGAACGCAACCTGCGCGCTCCGCTGACCGGGATCCGGCACACCGCCGACCGGCTCGGAGTCCAGGCGCCGGACATCACGGTCGGGGTCCGCTCCGGAGACACCAGCCCCGCGGACCGGCGCAAGTTGGCCAGCACTCCCCCGGACATCTTGATCACCACCCCCGAGTCGCTGTTCCTGATCCTCACCAGCCAGGCGCGCGAGACCCTGCGCGGCATCGACACGGTGATCATCGACGAGGTGCACGCCGTCGCCGGCACCAAGCGCGGCGCCCACCTGGCCCTCACCCTCGAGCGCCTCGACGCGCTCCTCGACAAGCCCGCCCAGCGGATCGGCCTCAGTGCCACCGTGCGCCCGCTCGAGGAGGTCGCGCGCTTCCTCGGTGGCACCGCCCCTGTGGAGATCGTCGCGCCCCCGTCCACCAAGGAGTGGGACCTCAAGGTCGTCGTGCCCGTCGAGGACATGACGATGCCCGAGGAGTACGACGAGGAGTCGGGCGACCCCGGCCGGTCCACCAGCATCTGGCCGCACGTGGAGGAGCACGTCGTCGACCTGATCGAGCAGCACCGCTCGACCATCGTGTTCGCGAACTCGAGACGCCTCGCCGAGCGGCTGACGGCTCGGTTGAACGAGATCGCCACGGACCGAGTCGCGTCGTTGGCCTCGGCGGTTGAGGAGGGCGCCCAGCGCCCGTCACGAAACCCCGAGAAGCCACCCGCTCAGATCATGGCCCAGTCCGGCGCCAGCACGGGCGCGGAGACGATCATCGCCAAGGCCCACCACGGCTCGGTCTCCAAGGAGCAGCGCGCCCTCATCGAGGACGACCTCAAGCGCGGGCGGCTGCCCGCCGTGGTCGCGACCAGCAGCCTCGAGCTCGGCATCGACATGGGCGCCGTCGACCTCGTCATCCAGATCGAGTCGCCGCCGAGCGTGGCGAGCGCCCTGCAGCGCGTCGGTCGAGCCGGGCACCAGGTCGGCGAGGTCAGCCGGGGCGTGCTCTTCCCGAAGCATCGCGGCGACCTCGCGCAGACGGCCGTCTCGGTCCAGCGCATGCTCAGCGGCACCATCGAGAAGCTCCGGGTGCCGACCAACCCCCTCGACGTGCTGGCCCAGCAGGTCGTGGCGGCGACCGCCATGGAGGACTGGTCGGTCGATGAGTTCTTCGACCTGACGCGGCGCGCTGCGTCCTACTCCAATCTCCCCCGCAGTGCCTTCGACGCCACCCTCGACCTGCTGAGCGGGCGCTACCCGAGCGAGGAGTTCGCGGAGCTTCGTCCGCGGATCGTGTGGGACCGCGTCAACGGCACGATCTCCGGGCGCCCCGGCGCGCAGCGACTCGCGGTCACCAGCGGCGGCACCATCCCCGACCGCGGCCTGTTCGGGGTCTTCCTGGTCGGCGAGAAGCAGAGCCGGGTCGGCGAGCTCGACGAGGAGATGGTCTACGAGTCCCGGGTCGGCGACATCTTCGCGCTCGGCGCGACCAGCTGGCGGATCGAGGACATCACCCACGACCGGGTGCTGGTCACGCCCGCTCCCGGCATCCCCGGGCGACTGCCGTTCTGGAAGGGCGACACCCTCGGGCGGCCCGCCGAGCTGGGCGCCGCGATCGGCGCGTTCACCCGTGGACTGGTCGCCCAGAGCGAGTCCGACGCCCGCGCCGCCGCGACCGCCAGCGGCCTCGACGCCTACGCTGCCGCCAACCTCGTCACCTACGTCACCGAGCAGCGCGCGGCCACCAACGTCGTGCCCAGCGACACCCAGATCGTCGTCGAACGGTTCCGCGACGAGCTCGGCGACTGGCGGCTCGTGGTCCACTCCCCCTACGGCACCCCGCTGCATGCACCCTGGGCGCTGGCCATCAATGCCCGGCTGCGCGAGCGCTACGACGTCGACGGCCAGGCGATGGCCTCCGACGACGGCATCGTCATCCGCATCCCCGACACCGACCAGGAGCCGCCGCTCGGCGACCTGATCGTCTTCGAGCCCGATGAGATCGAGCAACTCGTCACCCAGGAGGTCGGCGGTTCGGCGTTGTTCGCCAGCCGCTTCCGCGAGTGTGCCGCCCGCGCCCTGCTGCTCCCCCGCCGCGACCCCGGTCGCCGTAGCCCGCTGTGGCAACAGCGCCAGCGCAGCGCCCAGCTGCTCGAGGTCGCCTCGCAATACCCGTCCTTCCCGATCGTCCTCGAGGCCATCCGCGAATGCCTCCAGGATGTCTACGACCTGCCCGCGCTCACCGCGCTGCTGCGCCGCATCGACCAGCGCGAGGTCACCGTCGTCGACGTCGCGACCCAGACGCCGAGCCCCTATGCCCGCAGCCTCCTGTTCGGCTACGTCGCCCAGTTCGTCTACGAGGGCGACAGCCCGATCGCCGAGCGCCGCGCGGCGGCCCTCAGCCTCGACCAGGGGCTGCTGGCGGAGCTGCTCGGGCGCGCCGAGCTGCGCGAGCTGCTCGATCCCGAGGTGCTGGCCGAGGTCGAGGCCGAGCTGCAGTGGCTGGCCCCCGACCGGCGCGCCCGCACAGCCGAGGCCATGGCCGACCTGCTGCGCATCCTCGGCCCGTTGACGATCGACGAGATCACCGCCCGGGTGACGGACTCGGCCGCGGCAGAGGTCAGCGCGTGGCTCACCGACCTCGCGGACGCGCGCCGGGTGGTCGCCGTACGCATCGCGAGCGAGGAGCGCTGGAGCACGATCGAGGACATCGCGCGGCTCCGCGACGGTCTCGGCGTGCCGGTCCCGCACGGCACGCCCGACGTCTTCACGGAGCCGACCGAGGACCCGATCGGTGACCTGGTCTCGCGCTATGCCCGCACACACGGCCCCTTCACCACGGCCGACGTCGCCGCCCGGCTCGGCATCGGCGAGGCGGTCGCCCGGCAGGCGCTGCAACGACTGGCGGCTCGTGGGCGACTGCTCGAGGGCGAGTTCCGCCCGGCCGGCAGCGGCTCGGAATGGTGCGATGCCGAGGTGCTGCGCAAGCTCCGGCGCCGGTCGCTGGCCCGGCTGCGCAAGGAGGTCGAGCCGGTCACCCACGAGACGCTTGCCCGCTTCCTGCCGGCCTGGCAGCGCGTCGGTGGCAAGCTGCGCGGGGTCGACGGCGTGGTCGCGGCCATCGACCAGCTCGCGGGCTGCCCGGTGCCGGCGAGCGCGCTCGAACCGCTCGTCCTGGGGAGCCGGGTGAGCGACTACGAGTCGAGCTACCTCGACGAGCTGACCAGCAGCGGCGAGGTGATCTGGGCCGGGCACGCGCCCCTGCCCGGCAGCGACGGCTGGGTCAGCCTGCACCTCGCCGACCAGGCCCACCTCACGCTGCCCGACCCCCAGTGGGGCGACCTCGACGAGCTCCAGCAGTCCGTGCTCGAGGCACTGGCGCCCGGCGGCGCCTGGTTCTTCCGGCAGCTCAGCGACCGACTCGAGTCGACCAACGATCAAGCCCTCTCGACCGCGCTCTGGGGTCTCGTGTGGGAAGGCATGGTCACCAACGACACCCTCACCCCGTTGCGCGCGCTGGTGCGCTCCGGCACCGCCAGCCACCGCACCCGCCGCGCCCCGCCGCGCGTGTCGATGAAGACCGGCCGCTCGCCTGCCCGTTCCGGGCCGCCCGAGACCGCCGGTCGCTGGAGCGTGCTGCCGGCGCGCGATCCCGACGCCACTCGGCGCGCACACGCCACCGCCGAGCACCTGCTCGAGCGGCACGGCGTCGTCACCCGAGGTGCGGTGATGCAGGAGCGGATCGTCGGCGGGTTCGCCGGCGTCTACAAGGTGCTCTCCGCCTTCGAGGACACCGGTCGCTGCCGTCGCGGCTACTTCGTCGAAGGACTCGGGGCTGCCCAGTTCGGCGCGGCCGGCGCCATCGACCGACTGCGCACGTTCTCCGAGCCCGACGAGTCCAAGCCGCTCGCGCTCGCGCTCGCCTCGACCGATCCCGCCAACCCCTACGGCGCCGCACTCCCCTGGCCCGCCAACACCGGCGACAACGGGCACCGCCCCGGCCGCAAAGCCGGAGCGCTGGTCGTCCTCGTCGACGGGGCGCTGACGCTGTACGTCGAACGCGGCGGCCGCACGCTCCTGACCTGGTCCGACGACACCGCCCGGCTCACCACCGCCGCCTCGGCCCTCGCCGAGGCGACCCGGCGCGGTGCGCTGGGCAAGCTGATCGTCGAGAAGGCCGACGGTGCGGCCCTGCTCGGCGGCGGCGCCACCCCGCTGCGGCAGGCGCTGAACGCGGCCGGGTTCGTCTCCACGCCGAAGGGACTGAGAATGCGTGCCTGAGGGCGACACCGTCTACCGCGCGGCGCAGTTCCTGGACCGGGCCCTGTCCGGCCGGGTGCTGACCCGCACCGACTTCCGGGTGCCGCAGCACGCGACCGCCGACCTGAGCGGCGCAACGGTCGTGCAGACCCGCGCCCACGGCAAGCACCTGCTCACCCGCACCGACAACGGCATCACCCTGCACACCCACCTGAAGATGGAAGGCACCTGGCACGTCTACCGCCTCGGCGAGAAGTGGCGCCGTCCGGTCAGCGAGGTGCGGGTGCTCCTCGAGGCCGGCGACGTCACGGCGGTCGGCTTCACCCTCGGCATCGTCGAGCTGATCCACACGAGCGACGAACACACGGTCGTCGGCCACCTCGGCCCGGATCTGCTCGGTCCCGACTGGGACGAGCACGAGGCGCTGCGGCGGCTGCGCGCGGAACCGGACCGATCGATCACGGCAGCGCTGCTCGACCAGCGCAACCTCGCCGGGATCGGCAACATGTACGCCGCCGAGCTCTGCTTCACCAGCGGCCTGCACCCGGGGCGCCCGGTCAGCGACGTGACCGACCTGCCCAGGCTGGTCCGGCGTGCCAGGCAGATGCTCGAGGTGAACAAGGAGCGCGCCATCCAGTCCACGACCGGAGACCTGCGCTCACGGATGCGCATGTGGGTCTATCGCCGCGACAAGTCCCCGTGCCGCCGCTGCGGCACGACGATCCAGGTCGCGATGCGTGGCGAGCCCGGTCGCGAGCGCGCGACCTACTGGTGCCCGACCTGCCAGCCGGGGTGAATCAGGCGGCGGAGGCGACCACGTCGCCGGCGGCGGCACGAGCGGCCGCGATCGGCGTCGCGGTGACGCTGTGCAGACCGAGCGCACGCTCCTCGATCGCGACGGCGTCGGAGACCTCACGCAGCACGTCGGAGAGCGGCAGGTCCATCGCCGCGCACAACGAGGCGAGCAGCTCCGAGGACGCTTCCTTCTGGCCGCGCTCGATCTCGGAGATGTAGCCCAGGCTCACCCGTGCCTCGGCGGAGACTTCGCGCAGGGTCATGCCGCGTTGCATCCGCTCGCTGCGGAGCACGTCGCCGAGAAGCCGACGAAAGAGCACCATGCGCTTGTCCTTCGTAGAGGTGGGTGGAGACTCGTGGGGCCAACGCTACCCGAGGCTCGAATCTTCCCTGCGGAGCATGCCATCGAGCACCGACAGCGCGCCGCGACAGCTCGCAGCCTGGACGGCGGCGCGATCGCCCGACAACGACAGCTTCATCGGTGTGACCCCCGACGGCCCGGCGCACGCGACCCACACGTGTCCGGCCGGGTGGCCCTCCTGCGTGTCCGGCCCGGCGACCCCCGTGGTCGCGAGTGCGTAGGTGGACGACAACAACGACCGGGCCCCGAGAGCCATCGCCGACGCGCACTCGGCCGACACCGCGCCGTACTCCTCGATGATGCTCGGCGAGACGCCGAGCACCTCGACCTTGACCTCGCTGGCATAGGCGACGACTCCCCCCACGAAGCACGCGGACGCTCCCGGCACCGAGGTGAACAGGGCAGCAAGCTGGCCGCCCGTCAGCGATTCAGCGGTGGCCACCGTGACTCCCCGCGAGGTCAGGGTCTCGACGAGAGCCGGGGCGTCCGCAGTCATGTGGGGAACCCTAGCTACGTTGGGCGACATGGCTCTCCCCATCGAGGACTACGCACTCGTCGGCGACCGCGGCACCGCTGCCCTGATCGGCAGGGACGGCTCGGTCGACTGGCTCTGCCTGCCCCGCTTCGACTCACCGGCATGCTTCGCGGCCCTCGTGGGCACCCCGGACAACGGCCACTGGCTGCTCGCCCCCGTCGGCGACGAGGTGACCTCGACCCGGAGCTACGTCGGCAACAGCGCGATCCTGGAGACGACCTTCACGACCTCCACGGGTGTCGCCGTGCTGCGCGACGTGATGCCGGCGGGCGACGAGCGCGCCGACCTGGTCCGCACCATCCGCTGCACCGAGGGCACGGTGACGATCCGTCACGAGTGGGTGGTGCGCTTCGACTACGGCCGGGTCCGGCCCTGGGTGGCGCGCGAGCAGGTCGGCGGCCAGGAGGTCATCGTCGCGGTCGCCGGGCCGGACAAGCTGATGCTGCGCGGTCCACGGCTCCCCCATGCGGCCGACGGCCACCACGTCGACGAGTTCGAGCTCGCCGCCGGCGACGAGATGACCTTCTCCACCACGTGGGTTCGGTCGTGGCGCGACCTGCCCGAGCCGCTCCCCGACGACGACCGGATCGAGGCGACCCGCGTCGAGCACGAGGAGTGGGCGAACCGCTGTCGACACGACGTCCCGCACGCCGATCTCGTACGCCGCAGCCTGCTCACCCTCCGACTGCTGACGCACGCAGAGACCGGCGGGATCGTGGCGGCGCCGACCACGAGCCTGCCCGAGGACTTCGGCGGCGAGCGCAACTGGGACTACCGCTTCTGCTGGCTGCGCGACGCCGCGCTCACCCTCGAGTCGTTGCTGGCCGCCGGCTACACCGACGAGGCGCACGCATGGCGCAACTGGCTGCTGCGCGCCGTCGCCGGCGACCCCGAGGACCTGCAGATCATGTACGCCGTCGACGGTGGTCGACAGCTCCCGGAGCGGGAGCTGCCCCACCTCGCCGGCTACGAGGACTCGACGCCCGTGCGCATCGGCAACGGCGCGGTCGACCAGCGGCAGACCGACGTGCTCGGCGAGGTGATGATCGCGCTCGAGGACGCCCGCAACGCCGGCATCACCGAGACCACCCAGAGCTGGGCTCTCCAACGCTCCCTGGTCGATGAGCTGGCCGAGCACTGGGACGAGCCCGACAACGGGCTGTGGGAGATCCGCGGGGACCGCCGCCACTTCACGCATTCGCGGGTGATGGTCTGGGTCGCCTTCGACCGCGCGATCAAGGCGGTCGAGGACCACG
>JBDSPC010000116.1:0-19307 GCA_039914485.1 Nocardioides sp. | reverse complement strand
GACGTCGAGCAGGAGCAGATCGTCAAGCAGAAGCGGAGCTGACGATGGCTCTCTCGGTACGCGAGTACCGCGCGCGGATCAAGTCGACGGAGTCGATGAAGAAGATCACGCGTGCCATGGAGCTCATTGCCGCGTCCCGCATCATCAAGGCGCAGCAGCGGGCCCAGGCGGCCGCGCCGTACGCGCGTGAACTCACGCGTGCGGTCTCGGCCGTGGCGACCTTCTCCAACGTCGACCACGCACTGACGGTCGAGCCCGAGGACCCGAAGAAGGCGGCGATCCTGATCGTCACCTCCGACCGTGGTCTCGCGGGCGCCTACTCCTCGAGCGTGCTCAAGGAGGCCGAGCGTCTCATCGAGAAGCTCAAGGGTGAGGGCAAGCAGGCCGACATCTACGTCACCGGTCGCAAGGGCGAGGCCTACTTCAAGTTCCGCCAGCGCCCGATCATCCAGGCGTGGACGGGCTTCAGTGACCAGCCGACCTACGACGTCGCTCGCGACATCGGCGCGACCCTGATCTCGGCGTTCCTCAACGAGGTCGGAGTCGAGAACGAGGAGGGCACGGCGCCGGGCGTCGACGAGGTCCACGTGGTCTACACGCGGTTCCGTTCGATGCTCAACCAGGAGCCCACCGCCGTGCGGCTGCTGCCGCTGGAGGTCGTCGAGGGTGAGGAGAAGCCCTCGGAGGAGGACCTCCTGCCGCTCTACGAGTTCGAGCCGTCGCCGAGCGAGGTCCTCGACTCGCTGCTGCCGCGCTACGTCCAGAGCCGGATCTTCTTCGCCCTGCTGCAGGCAGCCGCTTCCGAGCTGGCCGCCCGACAGAAGGCGATGAAGTCCGCGACGGACAACGCCGACGAGCTCATCAAGAAGTACAAGCGCATTGCCAACCAGGCTCGCCAGGCTGGCATTACCCAGGAAATCAGCGAGATTGTCGGCGGCGTGAACGCCCTTGCCGACGCCCAAGCCGGGAGTGAGTGAACATGACTGCCACAGTTGAAGAATCCAAGAAGGACACCGCTGGTGGAGTGGGCCGCATCGCCCGCGTCATCGGCCCGGTCGTGGACATCGAGTTCCCGTCCGACTCGATGCCCCCCATCTACAACGCCCTCACCTGCACCTTCGAGCTGGGTGGTGAGACCAAGACGATCATCCTCGAGGTCGCCATGCACATCGGTGACGGCATGGTGCGTGCCATCTCGATGAAGCCCACCGACGGCCTCGTCCGCGGTGGCCAGATCATCGACACCGGTGAGTCCATCACCGTGCCGGTCGGCGACGTCACGCTCGGCAAGGTGTTCAACACCACCGGCGACTGCCTCAACCTCGAAGAGGGCGAGACCCTCGACGTCACCGAGCGCTGGGGCATCCACCGCAAGGCGCCGAAGTTCGACCAGCTGGAGTCCAAGACCCAGATGTTCGAGACCGGCATCAAGGTCATCGACCTGCTGACGCCCTACGTCACCGGTGGAAAGATCGGCCTGTTCGGTGGTGCCGGTGTCGGCAAGACCGTGCTGATCCAGGAGATGATCGCCCGCGTCGCCAAGAACCACGGTGGTGTGTCGGTGTTCGCCGGTGTCGGCGAGCGCACCCGTGAGGGCAACGACCTCATCGTCGAGATGCAGGAAGCCGGCGTCTTCGACAAGGTTGCCCTGGTCTTCGGCCAGATGGACGAGCCGCCGGGCACCCGCCTGCGTGTCGCCCTGTCGGCACTCACGATGGCGGAGTACTTCCGCGACGTGCAGGGCCAGGATGTGCTGCTCTTCATCGACAACATCTTCCGGTTCACGCAGGCCGGTTCCGAGGTCTCCACGCTGCTCGGTCGCATGCCGTCCGCGGTGGGCTACCAGCCCAACCTCGCCGACGAGATGGGTCAGCTCCAGGAGCGGATCACCTCGACGCGCGGTCGCTCGATCACCTCGCTGCAGGCGATCTACGTGCCGGCCGACGACTACACCGACCCGGCGCCGGCCACGACGTTCGCGCACCTCGACGCCACCACCGAGCTCTCGCGTGAGATCGCGTCGCTCGGTATCTACCCGGCCGTCGACCCGCTGACCTCGACCTCGCGGATCCTCGACCCGCAGTACATCGGTCAGGACCACTACAACTGCGCGGTCCGCGTCAAGCAGATCCTGCAGCGCAACAAGGAGCTCCAGGACATCATCGCGATCCTCGGTGTCGACGAGCTCTCCGAGGAGGACAAGATCATCGTCCTCCGCGCCCGTCGCATCCAGCGCTTCCTCTCCCAGAACACCTACGTCGCCAAGCAGTTCACCGGCATCGAGGGTTCGACGGTTCCGGTTGCGGACACGATCGAGGCGTTCAACAAGATCGCGGACGGCGAGTACGACCACGTCGCCGAGCAGGCGTTCTTCATGTGCGGTGGCCTCGACGACGTCGAGCGCAAGTGGGCCGAGATCCAGAAGAGCCTCTGATGGCTGGCACCTCTGGCTCGACCCTCCAGGTCGAACTCGTCGCTGCGGACCGGCTCGTCTGGTCCGGAACGGCGAGCCGGGTCATCGCTCGTACGACCGAAGGTGACGTCGGCATCCTGCCGGGGCACGCGCCGATCCTCTCGGTGATCATCGAGGGTGTCGTCGACGTGCTGACGGAGGAGGGCGAGACCTGGGTCGCGGCGGTGGACGCGGGCTTCCTGTCCGTGGCCAACAACCGCGTCTCGATCCTGTCCGAGCACGCCGAGATGTCGCACGAGATCGACCTCGAGAAGGCCCGTCAGGACCTCGAACGGGCCAAGGCCTCGGGCGAGAACAATGACGAGGCCGAAGAGGCCGTACGCCGCGCCGAGGCGCGGATCCGCGCAGTCGAACGGGCTTCCTGACCAACTGTCCAGATGGCCCGATAGGGTGAGCGCACGAACACACGAGTTCGTGCGCTCATCTGTATTTCCGCTCCTTTCACCCCACGCGACCAGCAGGAGAGTGGATGCCCGCTTGGCAATGGCTTCTCGAGTCTGCTGGCGTGCTCCTGCTCCTTCCCATGCTCTACGGACTCGCGCTCATCGTTCGGCGCCGGGTGCTGTCGCGCCACGGCGGAACGTTCGAGCTGAGCTGTCGACTGCACACCGGGCATCCGGGACGGGGCTGGCTGCTGGGCCTGGGGCGCTACAGCGGTGAGCAGCTCGAGTGGTTCCGGATCTTCTCGCTCTCCCACCAGCCCCGCCGGGTCTGGTCTCGTGGCTCCCTGTCCTACTCGGGTCGGCGTGACGCGGTCGGCGGCGAGCAGATGTCGCTCTATGCCGGACACGTGATCGTGTCCTGCACGACGCCGGACGGGCCGGTCGAGCTGGCGATGAGCGAGGCGTCCCTCACCGGCTTCCAGTCCTGGCTCGAGGCCGGTCCGCCCGGCACTGACTGGGACCGGCACCGCACCTGATGCCCGAGCTGACCTCCGCACGCAACGCGGTCGGCCTGACGTTCTTCCTGAACGGGCTGGTCTTCGCGAGCTGGGTCTCGCGCATCCCCGAGGCACGCTCCAGCTTCGAGCTGACCAACGGCCAACTCGGGTTGCTGCTGCTCGCGATCGCGGCCGGCTCGGTCATCGCCCTGCCCACGACCGGCGCGGCCATCAATCGCTGGGGGACGGTGCAGGTCGTGCGCCTGGGCACGGTCGCGGCCGCCATCGGCATGACCATGGCTGCCATCGGTCTGGGTGAGGTGCTCGTCCTGACCACCGTCGGGCTCTTCTGCTACGGCGTCGGCATCGGCGTCTGGGACGTTGCGATGAACGTCGAGGGTGCAGAGGTCGAGCGCGGGCTGGGCCGCACGATCATGCCGCGCTTCCACGCCGGCTTCAGCGGTGGCACGGTCGTCGGCGCGCTGCTGGGCGCGCTGCTGGTCGAGCTGTCCGTGCCGGCAGTGGTGCACCTCATCGGGGTAGTCGCCCTGGCGCTGGTCGTCGTGTGGTTCACCTCGCCCCGCTTCCTGCCGATCGTCTCGATCCACCCGGAGGAACGCACCTCGGCCGCTCGCGCCTGGCTCGAGCCGCGCACCCTGCTGATCGGCGTCATGGTGCTGGCGCTCGCCACCACCGAGGGCACGGCCAACGACTGGCTCGCGGTCGCCCTCGTCGACGGCCACGACGTCTCGCACGCCGTCGGCGTGGCCGGCTTCGCGGTCTTCGTGGCCGCGATGACCGCCGGCCGCTTCGCCGGCACCACGCTGATCGACCGATTCGGCCGGGTGGCCATGCTGTG
Organism: Nocardioides sp.; assembly: GCA_039914485.1. Taxonomy (GTDB): domain Bacteria; phylum Actinomycetota; class Actinomycetes; order Propionibacteriales; family Nocardioidaceae; genus Nocardioides. The sequence continues at coordinate 15,095 of JBDSPC010000116.1, read as the reverse complement.
GGGGACGATGGTCACCGCCGGCCTCGGCGTCGTGCTCATCGTCTTCGGCACGCATCCCGCCGTGGTCGTGACCGGTATCGTGCTCTGGGGCGCGGGCGCGTCCCTCGGCTTCCCGGTCGGCATGAGCGCCGCGGCCGACGATCCGGTCCGGGCGGCCGCGCGGGTCTCGGTCGTCTCGACGATCGGCTACGCCGCCTTCCTCGCCGGCCCGCCCCTGCTCGGCTTCGTGGGGGACGAGGTGGGCACCCTCAAGGCATTGCTGGTCGTCGCCGTACTCCTGATGCCGGCGGCGCTCGTGGTGCCGTCCGCGCGCGAACCGGTCAGGGCAGGCAGCGACCGCCCAGCTTCGTGAACCTCGGGTCGCACGGCTTGAGCGCGTCGCCGTCGCCCGCGGAGACGACCTCGCGAACGGCAGCCGCGACCAGGTCCAGCGCGTCGACGTGGATCTCGTGGTCGGACCTGACCGCCAACAGGTGCACCGCATTGGTCGTCGAGCGGGTCAGGCGCTGCTGGTAGCCCGTCCAGAGGACGGTGGTTCGCGCCGGGGGATAGTCGGCGGTGAGCACGACCACCGGCAGGTCGCCGAAGTCGACGGTCGAGAGCTCCTTGACGGACTTGTTCTTGTTCACCGGGCGACCACCGTCGACCCAGTCGATGTCCTGCCACGCCAAGTCCTCGAACTGCTCCGGCACGCTCGCGTCCTCGAGCACCAGGCCGGCGACGAGGTCTGGGTGCCGGGTGGCGAAGGCCTGCGCGACCATCCCGCCGTAGGACCAGCCGAGCATGACGTACGGCGGCTGCTGGCCGTTGGCAGCCAGCGTCTCGGCGAGGGCATCCGCCGCGCTGCCCGGCCACGGGTCGGGGTCGGAGGACGCCAGTGGGGGACTGATGCCCACTCCGGCCCGGTCTGAGATGCAGACGCGCTGGTCGCCGAGCTCCGCGACCAGCGCCTCGAACACGTCACCCGAGGTGTCCAGCCCGGCTTCCAGGACGACCACCGGCCCGCTGCTGCCCGAGCAGGTCATCGCCAGGCCCTCGGGCTCGGCCTCCGTGGGTGTCTCGGTGGCGGTGTCGGTCCTACTGGGTGTCTGGGCCTGCGGGGGTGAGGTCTCGCCCGCGCAGCCGGCGGTCAGGACAAGGGCCGTGCACGCGGCAGTGACCGAGAAGCGACGGGGCCACGTGACCATCCCGACAGCATGGCAGCGATCAGTTGAGCGCGCGACGCATGACGAGCCGCGGCATCCTTGTCGATGATCAGTCGGCGGAGCGCTCGCCACCCGGGACCCACAGCACGTCGCCGTTCTCCCGGTTCGCGTGGCGGGCCAGGATGAAGACGAGGTCGGAGAGGCGGTTGAGATAGGTGATGGCCAGCTTGTTCATGGTGTCGCCGTGTTCGGCGTACGCCGCCCAGGCCGACCGCTCGGCGCGCCGGACGACGGTGCGGGCCACGTGCAGCAGGGCCGCGCCCTCCGTGCCGCCGTTGAGGATGAAGGAGCGCAGGTTGGGCAGCTGCTCGTTGTAGAGGTCGCACCAGGCCTCGAGGCGATCGACGTAGTCCTGCTCGATCCGCAACGGCGGGAACTCGGGGTTCTCCACGACCGGTGTGCAGAAGTCGGCGCCGACGTCGAAGAGGTCGTTCTGCACGTGCGTGAGCACCTTGACGACGTCGTCCTCCAGCCTGCCCTGGGCCAGTGCGAGGCCGATCGTGGCGTTGGCCTCGTCCACATCGGCGTACGCATGCAGGCGCAGGTCGTTCTTCGTGGTCTCGCTCATGTCGCCGAGCCGGGTGGAGCCGGCATCGCCGGTGCGGGTGTAGATGCGCGTCAGGTTGACCATGCCGGTGAGCGTAACGCCCGGGACACACCGAAAAAGGTGTGGCCCGAATGCAACGCGGGCGGGTACAACTGCGTCATAGTCGGTGACGGCGGTCACTCCGCACACAGGGGGCAACAAGCATGATCATCACCTTCGACGGCACCACGCTCGTCCTGCACGGCGACTTCGATGTGCGCAGCACCTTCGTGGTGCGCAACGCGATCTACGAGTGCCTCGAGGGCTCCCAGCAGGACATCGTCGTCGACATGACCTTCGTCGAGGCCATCGACGTCACCGCGCTCCGGGTGCTGGCCGTCGCCACCCGGCGAGCCACCCGATCCGGACACCACCTGACGCTGCGCAACTGCGGACCGTCGGTGCGTCGGATGATGCACCTGTCGCACCTGGCGCACTCCTTCGAGGTCGAGCGCGCGGCGGCCACCGCCTGACCGGGTGGGGTTCTTCACATTTCCATCCGGTGACTGAGTGGTAACACGGGCCATACCCTGTGCCCATGACAGACAAGCAGGTCGACGCTCCGCTCGCTGAGGCAGCACGCCCCGAGAAGGATCGCCCGTGGGTGATGCGGACCTATGCCGGCCACTCCACGGCCGCCGCGTCCAACGCGCTCTACCGCGGCAACCTCGCCAAGGGCCAGACCGGCCTCAGCGTGGCCTTCGACCTGCCCACGCAGACCGGCTACGACCCCGACTCCCCGCTCAGCCGCGGCGAGGTCGGCAAGGTCGGGGTGCCGATCCCGCACCTGGGCGAGATGCGCCGCCTGTTCGAGGACATCCCGCTCACGGGCATGAACACCTCGATGACCATCAACGCGACCGCCATGTGGCTGCTCGCGATGTACCAGGTCGCCGCGGAGGAGCAGAACCCCGGCATGGCGCCGTCCGAGGTCGCGCACCAGCTCGCCGGGACGACCCAGAACGACATCATCAAGGAATACCTCTCGCGCGGGACCTACGTCTTCCCGCCCGAGCACTCGTTGCGCCTGATCAGCGACATGATCGCCTACACGGTCCACGAGATCCCCAAGTGGAACCCGATCAACATCTGCAGCTACCACCTCCAGGAAGCCGGCGCCACGCCCACCCAGGAGCTGGCCTACGCGTTGTGTACGGCGATCGCCGTGCTCGATCAGGTCAAGAGCTCCGGGCAGGTCTCCGAGGACGACTTCGAGAAGGTCGTCGGCCGGATCAGCTTCTTCGTCAACGCCGGCGTCCGCTTCGTCGAGGAGACCTGCAAGATGCGGGCCTTCGTGCAGCTCTGGGACGAGATCACCCGCGAACGTTACGGCGTCGAGGACGAGAAGATGCGCCGGTTCCGCTACGGCGTCCAGGTCAACTCGCTCGGCCTGACCGAGGCCCAGCCCGAGAACAACGTGCAGCGGATCGTGCTCGAGATGCTCGGAGTGACGCTGTCGAAGAACGCCCGCGCCCGCGCCGTACAGCTGCCGGCGTGGAACGAGGCCCTCGGCCTCCCGAGGCCGTGGGACCAGCAGTGGTCGCTGCGGCTGCAGCAGGTGCTCGCCTTCGAGTCCGACCTGCTGGAGTACGACGACATCTTCGACGGCTCGCACGTCATCGCCGCCAAGGTCGCCTCGCTGGTCGAGGGCGCCAAGGCCGAGATCGACCGCGTGCAGGCCATGGGCGGCGCGATCGCGGCCGTCGAGTCGGGCTACATGAAGCAGGCGCTGGTCAGCGCCCACGCCGCTCGTCGCGGCCGGATCGAGGCCGGCGAGGAGATCATCGTCGGCGTCAACAAGTTCGACACCACCGAGCCGTCGCCGCTGACGGCCAACCTCGACGACGCGATCATGGCCGCCGACCCGCAGGCCGAGGCGACCGCGCTCAAGTCGGTGGCCGACTGGAAGGCCCAGCGCGACGAGGTCGCGGTCACCGCTGCCCTCGAGACGCTCGCCGCCGAGGCCAAGACGGACAAGAACCTCATGCACGCCACCCTGGCCGCGGCCCGCGCCGGCGCGACCACAGGGGAGTGGGCCGGCACGCTGCGCGAGGTGTTCGGCGAGTTCCGCGCCCCCACCGGTGTCTCCGGTGCGATCGGCGTGGTCGAGGCCGGCGCCGAGCTGACCGAGGTCCGCGAGAAGGTCCGCGCCACGGGCGAGGAGCTCGGCGGTCGACTCCGCCTGCTCGTCGGCAAGCCCGGGCTGGACGGTCACTCGAATGGTGCTGAGCAGGTCGCCGTACGCGCCCGGGACGCCGGCTTCGAGGTCATCTACCAGGGCATCCGGCTGACGCCGGAGCAGATCGTCGCCGCGGCCATCGCCGAGGACGTGCACTGCGTCGGGCTCTCGATCCTGTCGGGCTCGCACATGGAGCTGGTGCCCGACGTGCTCGAGGGCCTGCGCGCGGCTGGCCTCGAGGACATCCCCGTGATCGTCGGCGGGATCATCCCCGAGTCCGACGGCAAGAAGCTGATCGAGCAGGGAGTCGCGGCCGTCTACACGCCCAAGGACTTCGGGCTGACCGCGATCATGGGCGGCATTGTGGACGTCATCCGGCGAGCCAACGACCTGGCCTGATCACCACCCGCGGCTGCCCGGGCCGCCCTTGAACGGCCCGGCGACGCGGTCGGTGATCCAGCCGCCGTAGAACCCGCCCTCCTGGGCGCGCACGACCTCGCCGTCGACCAGGCACGCCTCGACCTCCCCGGGCATCACCGCGACATGGTCGCGGATCGCGGAGAACCCGTCGGTGGGATCGGGGTAGGTCCAGGCCGCGTGCGACACCGTGATGGTCGAGGTGACCAGGTCGAAGTAGCTCGCAGTGCCCTTGAACTCGCAGAACGAGCTGCCCTCGACCGGGCGCAGCACGCCCGGGGAGAAGGCGTCGACGGGCAGGTAGTACGTCGGTGGGTGGCTGGTCTCCAGCATCCGCAGCGACCGATCGGTGCGGGCGATCACCTCGCCGCCGAGGCGGATCTCGACCAGCTCGCTGCTCGGCTCGAGCCTGGGCGGCCGGGGGTAGTCCCACACGGACTCCTGTCCGGGGCCGGGGATGTCGGGGGTCACGGGCTGCATGTGTCCAACCTAGGGTGGCGGTGTGAATGACCTGCAGTGCGCCGTACGCGTGTTCGTGGCCCGGCACGGTGAGGCCGACTACGAGACGGAGCTGCTCGCAGACGACGGCGGCAGCCTGTCGGCCGCCGGGCGTTCGCAGTCCCGGGCGCTGGCGGAGACTCTGGCGGGGGAGCGGATCGCGCACGTCCTTTCCAGCTCGATGTCACGCGCCGTCCAGACCGCCGAGATCGTGGCCGCCCGGCTCGGCGTCGACGTGACCGTGCGCGAGGGCTTGCGCGAGTTCTCGGTCGGCTCGTTCGTGGGGCAGACCGGTGACCCGGACCCGTTCCGGGAGACGTTCGACTCCTGGCTCGACGGCGACCTGGACGCGGCGATCGCCGGCGGCGAGTCGGGCTCCCAGGTGGTGGATCGGGTCCGCGGCGTGCTCGACGAGGTGGCCGACCGTTTCCGCGGGGAGGCCGTGCTCGTCGTCAGTCACGGCGGCGCCATCTGTACGGCGGTCCCGAACCTGGCCCGCAACCTCGACCGCCGCCACCCCCTCGGCCGGCCACTGGCGAACTGCGACGTGGTCGAGCTCGCGGCGGACGCGGACGGCTGGGTCGCGCGGTCCTGGGCGGGGACCCCGGTTCCGATGGTCGGGACAATTAGGTAAGGCAAGCCTTGGGTCGGGTACTCTCGCTGTCATGGGCAAGGGCAAGGGCGGCAAGGTCGCCAAGCTTCCGAAGAAGGAATGTTGCGTTTCGAAGTCGAAGTGCAACCGCTGCCCCCTGCGCATGCTCAAGGAAGGCACGCTGCCGAGCGGCTACACCGTGCACAAGCGCAAGCTCGTCAAGGTGAAGAAGTCCCAGGTCAAGAAGGCCGGCAAGAAGGCCGCCTGAGTCGGCTCAGCCCCCGAGCTTCCCGGCCACCAGCACGACCACCACGATCAGGACCATCGCCAGCACCGCGACGCCCATCCGCTTCGCGACGTCCCTGAGGAACAACACCCAGGCGAACTCCTCCGGGCGCCCGTGGCGGTCCAGCGGGACGACCTCGACGACCGCCGTGCGGTTGATCGGGCCGTAGACGTGCGGGTAGGTGTCGTCCCCGACACTCTCGACCCGCACCTCCGAGTCCAGCCGCGATGGGTCGATCGTCAGCAGCACGAGCGGCTCGCCGGCGTGCGCGTAGTAGCGGTCGAAGACTCCGGCGACCTGCTCGCGCCGCGACGCGTGGATGAAGCCCTCGTCCGCCAGCGTCCTCCCGGCGGTGGAGGTGGTGTAGGTCCCCGACTCGAGTGTCGCCTCCCAGTCCGCACGCGTGGCGATGTGGAAGATGCGCCGGGCTCCGGGTGGGGTCACCGGGCGAGGGTATCTGCCGCGAGTGGGCGGCCGCCCCGGCAGCCGAGCTGCCCGGAGCGACCGCCGGTGCTCACATGTGGACGTGCTCGTCCACGCTGATGGCGGGGGAGCTGCGCTTCGCGGCCACCGCCCGGACGACCGCGAGGCCGAGCAGCCCCGCGATGACGACGTACATCGCGATCGAGAACCCGGTGCCCCACAGCGTCGACCAGTCGCCGTTGCTGACCTGGAGCGCCTGGCGCAGCTTGCCCTCCGAGGTCGGGCCGAGGATGACCCCGATCACTGTCGGAACCACGGGGAGTCCGTAGCGCCGCATCACGAAGCCCAGCAGACCCAGAGCGACCAGGACCAGGATGTCGGTGGGGTTCTGGTTGACGCTGTAGCTGCCCAGGATCGAGAAGAAGAGGATCCCGGCGTAGAGGTAGGGCCGCGGCAGCCTCAGCAACTTGGCCCACAGCGGTGCCAGCGGCAGGTTCAGCACCAGCAGCATCAGGTTGCCGATCAACAGGCTGGCCAGCAGCGCCCAGACCACATCCGGTGTGTTCTCGAACAGCAGCGGACCGGGCTGGAGGTCGTAGCGCTGGAACGCCGAGAGCATGATCGCCGCCGTCGCAGTCGTCGGGATGCCGAGTGCCAGCAGGGTCACCAGGGTGCCGGCTGCGGACGCGTTGTTGGCGGCTTCCGGCCCGGCGACGCCCTCGATGGCGCCGTGCCCGAACTCCTCGGGGTGCCGGGTCAGCTTCTTCTCCAGCGAGTAGGACAAGAAGGTGGGCACCTCCGCGCCGCCCGCCGGCAGGGCGCAGAACGGGAAGCCGAGCGCCGTGCCGCGCAGCCAGGCTGGCCACGAACGCTTCCAGTCCTCGCCGCTCATCCACGGCCGGCCGCTGGGGATCACCTCGGCCGGGGTCTGTCGCAGGTGGGCGGCGATCCACAACGCCTCGCCGACCGCGAAGAGGCCCACGGCGACAACGACCGTGTCGATGCCGGTGGACAGCGAATCGACGCCGAAGGTGAGCCGCTGCTGCCCGGTGAGCGCATCGATACCGACCAGGCCCAGCATCAGGCCCAGGGCCAACGCGGCCAGTCCGCGGACCGGGGACGAACCGAGGACGGTGGACACCGCCACGAACGAGATGAGGGTGATCGCGAAGTAGTCCTGCGCCTTGAGGCTCACGGCGAAGCTGGCCATCGCCGGAGCCGTGAAGATGAGCAGCACGGTGGCGATGGTGCCGGCGACGAAGGAGCCGATCGCGGCCGTAGCGAGCGCCTGGGCGCCCCGGCCGGCTCGGGCCATCTTGTTGCCCTCGATGGCCGTCATCACCGATGAGCTCTCACCCGGTGCGTTGAGCAGGATCGACGTCGTGGAGCCGCCGTACATGCCGCCGTAGTAGATGCCGGCGAAGAGGATCAGGGCGGGGGCGGGGTCGAGTGAATAGGTCAGCGGCAGCAGCAGGGCCAGGGTCATGGCCGGCCCGATGCCGGGCAGCACACCGACGAAGGTGCCGAGCATGACGCCCACGAACGCCCACATCAGGTTCTCGGGCTGGGCCGCGGCGGCGAAGCCGTCCAGGAGGGCCGAGATGGAGTCCATCAGGCACGTCCGATCGGGAGGTAGATGCCGAGGGCCTCGGTGAACACGAAGAACGCCACGAGGGGGACGACGATGCTGACGACCAGGTCGACCACCAGTCGGCGAGAGCCGAGCAGTCTCGTCGTGCCGAAGAACAGCAGGGCCCCGGCGGCGGGGAAGCCGATCAGCGGGATCAGCTGACCGGCGCCGGCCACCAGCGCGGCCAGGCCGAGGAGGGTGTGCCACTCGGTGCCGTGACTGAGATCGACGTCCTCGCCCGACTCCTGTTCACCGCGTCCGCCGCGAGCGATGTCGAGCGCCAGCAGCGCCGCGACGACCAGCAGGAAGGCGGCCACGAAGTAGGGCACGACGCGCGGGCTGAGCGTGCGCATCGTACCGATGCTGTCGGAGATCTGCTGTGTCTCGATCAGCACCAACACCCCGAGCCCGGCCAGCAGGCCGACCACTCCGAACTCGGAGTAGCCAGCCCGCCGATCGGGCTGTGGCCCCGATGCTTCGGGACGTGCAGCCGTGAGGTGATTCATCAGACCAGGCCCAGCTCGCTCAGCAGGCCCTTGACCTGTCCGTCCTGGTCAGTCATGTAGGTGCCGAACTCGTCACCCGTGAGGAGCGCGTCGGTCCAGCCGTTCTCGGCCATCGCGTCCTTCCATGCCTGGGTGTCGTGCAGGTCCTCGACGATGCCCACGAGGCGATCGCGCTCGGCGTCGTCGATGCCGGGAGCGGCCACCAGGCCGCGCCAGTTGGTGAACTCCAGGTCCACGCCCTGCTCGGTGAGGGTCGGTGCCTCGAAGCCGTCGACGCGCTCGGCGCTGGTCACGCCCAGCACCCGGAGCTGGCCGGCCTGGATCTGGTCCTTGTACTCGCCGAGGCCGGAGACGCCCACCTCGACCTCGCCACTCAGCATGGCCGCGAGCAGCGGGCCGCCACCGTCGTACACGACGTAGTTGACATCGGTGGGGGTGACGCCGATCGCCTGGGCGGTCAGGTGGGCCGCAAGGTGGTCGGGACCGCCGGGCGAGGAGCCGCCGCCGACGGGGAAGTCGCCGGGCGACTTCTTCCAGGCCGCGATCAGGTCGTCAAGGGTCTCGTACGGCGAGTCGGCCGGGACGACCACGATGTCGGGCTCGCTGATCAGGCGGGCGATCGGGGTGGTGTCGGCCAGGGTGCTCTCGGACTGGTTGGTGTAGACGGCCCCGACGACGCCGAGGCCCATCAGCATCAGCTCGCCGTCCTTGCCCTTCGAGCCGACCAGCTTGGCCAGGCCGGTGGTGCCTCCGGCGCCCTCGAGGTTGTAGACCTCGACGGAGTCGTTGATCTTCTCGTCCTCGACGATCTTGGCTGCCACGCGGGCGGTGGTGTCGTACCCACCTCCGGGGGAGTTGGGCACCATGATCCGGACCTGGGCGCTGTCGTCCGAGCCGCTGCAGGCGGCGAGCGCCAGGACCGCAGCGAGCGCGGCCCCTGTGGCGGCCAGCTTCTGGAACTTCCTCATCGCACTTCTCCTCTGTCACCCCGGGGACCGGGACTCACCGCTCCTTGCGGCGTTGCGGCGATCGTGGTGGACGTCACACTGGATGTCTCCGTTGTGGTCGGAAGGTTCGTTTCGGTCTTTGTGGTCACGCTCACACCCTCGCCGCGTATGTCCGGCGTGTTGCAGACTGCCCCGGTGTCGAGATTGTCGCTGTCACGCCAGCTGATGCTGCTGCAGATGTGCATCGTGGTGTTCGTGGTGACCGCCGTGGCCGGGGTGTCCCTGGTGCAGAGCAGTGCGAGCTTCACTCGCGAGGAGGGCCGCCGGATGCTCGGCTCGGCCGAGTCGATGGCGACCGAAGGGCTGATCCGCCAGTCCGCCGGCCTCACCTTCGACGGCGAGACGATCGAGGAGAGCGAGGCGCAGGCGCGGCTCCAGGAGCCCGTCAGGATCCGGCTGGAGGGCGCGCGGGTCTCCGCCGGGGCGACGTACGCCATCCTCCTCGGCGCGGACGGCCAGGTGCTCGGTTCGACGCTGACGACCGAGGACGCCGACCTGGCGCTGCGCTCCGAGGTCGCCGATGGGGCCAGCTGGTCGGGCATCAGTGAACGCTACGGTCGGCGCACCATCGAGGCGCAGGTGCCGGTCTTCGGGGACAACCAAGTCGCCGAGGACGGGGAGCTGGCCGGGGAGCGGCTGGGTATCGTCGTGCTGGGCCGCAACTACCCGACGCGGCTGGAGGTGCTCGGCTCTGCCGCGCCGGGTGTCTTCGCCTATCTCGCGCTCGCCATGGCGATCGGCGCGGCCGGGTCGCTGCTGTTGGCGCGACGTGTGAAGCGCCAGACGCTGGGGCTCGAGCCGAGCGAGATCGCGGGGCTCGTCGAGCAGCGCGAGGCGATGCTGCACGGCGTGCGGGAGGGGGTACTGGGCGTGGACATGCGCGGCGTCGTTGCCTTCGCCAACGACGAGGCGCTGCACCTGCTCGGCGTGCGGCCACCGGTGCTCGGCAGGTCGGTGGAGGAGCTGGACCAGGAGGCTGAGGTGACCGCGATCCTGTGCGGCCGGCACCGCCAGCAGGATCTCGCCGTCGCGGTCGGTGCCCGGTTGCTCGTGCTCAACAACCAGCCCGTCACCGTGCGCGGACGGCAGACCGGGTGGGTGACCTCGATGCGTGATCGCACCGAGCTGCTCGACGTCCAGAACGAGCTGGCAGAGGCCCAGGCGGGCACCGACACCCTGCGGGCGCAGGTGCACGAGTTCCGCAACCGCATGCATGCGATCGCCGGGATGGCCGAGCTCGACCAGTCGGTCCAGCTCCGCGAGTTCGTCCGCGCCGTCGTGGACAACCTCGACGCGCGGCTCGCCGAGGTCTCCGGCTCGATCGCGGACCCGGCGGTTGCGGCGCTGCTGGTCGCCAAGCTGAGCCGGGCTGGCGAGCTCGGTGTCGCGTTCTCCCTCGCCGAGGGCGCGCGCCTGGGTCGCCACGACCCGGTGCTCTCTGCTGACCTGGTCACAGTGGTGGGCAACCTGGTCGACAACGCCTTCGACGCGGTGGGCCGCGGCGGCGAAGTGGTGATGGACGTGGAGGACGACGGTGACCGGATCGAGATCGAGGTGCGCGACAGCGGCGGTGGCATCGCCCCGAGTGACATGGAGCGGATCTTCGAGCCCGGCTTCACCACCAAGGTGGGTGAGGACGTGAAGGGCCACGGCTTCGGGCTGGCCCTGACCCGGATGGCGTGCGCGCGGCACGGCGGCGCCGTGACCGTGTCCCACCGGGACGGTGCTGTCTTGAGCGCCGAGCTCTTCGTGGACGAGTTGACCCGTGGCTGAGCCCGGCCGACCGGTGCGGGTGCTGGTGGTCGACGACGACTTCATGGTGGCGCGGCTGCACCGTGACTTCGTCACGCGGATCCCCGGCTTCGAGGTTGTGGGCGAGGCCCGGACCGGTGCCGACGCGTTGGAGATGGTGGCCAGCCTGCGGCCCGACATCGTGCTGCTCGACGTCTACCTCCCCGACATCGCAGGCACGAAGGTGTTGGAGCGCATCCGCGCCGGCGACCATCCCGCCGACGTCGTGATGATCACCGCAGCCCGGGACTCCGCCACCGTCGCCCACGCCATGCGGTACGGCGCCGTGCACTACCTGGTGAAGCCCTTCTCGTCCGCAGACCTGGCAGAGCGGCTGCGTCAGGTGGCGGAGGCGCGGCGACACCTGTCCCGATCGTCCCCGGAGCCGTGGGGGCAGGCCGACGTGGACAGGGTCTTCCGGCCGGTCGGCCCGACGGCACAGACCGCTCGCGGGCTGCCGAAGGGACTTTCGACGGAGACGATGGAGCTGGTCGTCGAGGGCCTGCGCCACCAGACGGAGCCAGAGGCGGCGGCGGACGTCGGGGAGCGGATCGGGCTCTCCCGGGTGAGCACCCGTCGATATCTCGAGCACCTGGTCGGTATGGGCTGGGTCGAGGTCTCCCTCAAGTACGGCGCCACCGGTCGTCCCGAGCGCCGCTACCGCTGGTCGCGCGACTGATCTCGTCCGGAGCCTAGAAGAGCCGGTGTTCCGAGTCGTCCATGCCGCGCAGCAGGTCGTAGTCGACGAGCGCGCACGCGATGCCGCGGTCGGTGGCGAGGACGCGGGCCTGCGGCTTGATCTCCTGGGCGGCGAAGATGCCGCGGACGGGGCCCTTGCTGTTGAGCAGCGGGTCGCGATTGAGGAGCTCGAGGTAGCGGGTCAGCTGTTCGACGCCGTCGATGTCGCCGCGACGCTTGATCTCGACGGCGACGCTGAGGCCGGCGTCGTCGCGGCACATCAGGTCGACCGGGCCGATGGCGGTCGGGAACTCGCGGCGTACGAGCGTCAGGCCGTCGGCCAGGGTCGCGGGGTGCTCGGCGAGGAGCTCCTGGAGGTGCTTCTCGACGCCGTCCTTCTGCAGGCCGGGGTCGACGCCGAGGTCGTGGCTCGAGTCCGCGTGGATCTCCTCGATCAGGATGCGCAGGGTGTCGTCGGTCTTGGTGGCGGTGACGGTCCACTCGACCTGCCCGTCCTCGGTGCTGCCCTCGCGGAACGTGGCCGGGGGAGACATCCAGTTGAGCGGCTTGTAGGAACCGCCGTCGGAGTGCACGAGCACCGAACCGTCGGCCTTGATCATCAACACCCGGGTCGCCATCGGCAGATGGGCGGTCAATCGGCCGGCATAGTCGACCTGGCAGCGCGCAACGACGATCCTCACGGGGCGTGAATCTACAGTGATCTCGTGACCGCTCCCGACGGGCGACCCGCCCGGCCGGGTGATCGACGTCTCACACGGACAGGGTTACCCGTCGGTATAACCCGGTGTCACACTTTGCCGCATGACTGAGCTGACGAACGAGCAGATCCACGACACGCTCGTCCTCCCGTACCTGAACCACGCCGCCCGCATGTTCGAGGCGGGCTACGCCTCCGCGGTCGACATCGACAACGCGATGCGCTTCGGGTGCGGCTACCCCAAGGGCCCGCTGACGGTCATCGACGAGATCGGCGCCGACGCCGTGCGCGCCGGGCTGAGGGCTCGCTTCCTCACCAGCGGTGACGACCTGCACGACCCGGCCGAGGTGCTGAACACCTTGGCGCACGACGGCCGGAGCTTCGCCGAGTCCGGCTCCGCCGCCGGCGCGAGCGCCCCCGAGCTCAAGCAGCAGATCACCAAGGTCGGCGTCGTCGGCACCGGCACCATGGCGTCGGGCATCGTCCAGGTCTTCGCCCAGGCCGGCTACGACGTGGTCTTCGTCGGCCGCGGGGACGACAAGATCGCCGGCGTCGTCGCCTTCATCGACAAGGGCCTGTCGAAGCTGGTCGAGAAGGGCCGGATCGACGAGGACGCCAAGGCCGCGACGCTGGGCCGCCTCACCGGCGCCACCGACCGCGAGGCGCTCGCCGACGTGGACCTGGTGGTCGAGGCGATCGCCGAGGACCTCGCGATCAAGACCGACCTCTACCGGGACCTCGATCGCATCTGCAAGCCGGGCGCGATCCTGGCCACGACGACGTCGTCGATGCCGATCACCAGCCTCGGCGCGGTGACCTCGCGTCCCGAGGCCGTCATCGGCATGCACTTCTTCAACCCCGCCACGATCATGAAGCTGGTCGAGGTCGTCACGACGGAGGCCACCTCCGCCGAGGTCAACGAGACCGTGCTCGCCGTCTGCGCGAAGGTCGGCAAGGTCGCGGTGTCGTGCGGTGACCGGTCGGGCTTCCTCGTCAACTGCCTGTTGTTCCCCTACCTCAACGACGCGGTGAAGCTGCTCGAGTCGGGTGCCGCGACGATCGACGAGATCGACGAGGCGATCAAGGAGCAGGCCGGCTTCCCGATGGGACCCTTCGCGCTGCTCGACGTCGTCGGCATCGATGTCTCGCTGGCGATCCAGCAGGAACTGTTCGCCGAGTTCGGTGAGAAGGGCTTCGCCCCGGCGGGCACCCTCGAGACCCTCGTCGCCGTCGGCAGCCTCGGTCGCAAGACCGGCGAGGGCTTTCGCGCCTACTGACAGGTAGTGAACGCTGGCTCGGCGCCCCCTCGTCACATGGCATGCTGCCGCCATGACGACTGCATCGACCGAGCGCGCCCCTCGCACCTTCGACACCATCGGGGTCATCGGACTGGGCACGATGGGCGCCGGCATCGCCGAGGTCTTCGCCCGCAACGGCTTCAGCGTGATCGGGATCGAGCTGACCGATGAGGCCGTCGAGCGCGGCCGCGGGCACCTCGCGCACTCCACCGGTCGCGCCGTGGCGCGCGGCAAGATGTCCGAGGCCGACCAGGCCGAGATCCTCGGCCGCATCTCCTTCGCCACCGACCTGTCCGCGCTCGCGGAGGCCGACTTCGTGGTCGAGGCGGTCATCGAGTCGCTCGACATCAAGAAGGACCTGTTCCGCCGGCTGGACGACATCGTCAAGCCCGAGGCGATCCTGGCGACCAACACGTCGTCGCTGCCCGTCACCGAGATCGCGACGGCCAACACCCGGCCGGGCCGGGTCGTGGGCGTGCACTTCTTCAACCCGGCGCCGGTCCAGAACCTCGTGGAGATCGTCCGTACGGTCGTCACAGAGCCGGCCGTGCTGGCCGATGTCGAGGGCCTCGTCGGGACCCTCGGGAAGAACCCCGTCGTCTGCGGGGACAAGGCGGGCTTCATCGCCAACACCCTGCTCTTCGGCTACCTCAACCACGCGGCCTCGATGTTCGAGAGCAAGTACGCCACGCGGGCGGACATCGACGCCGCCATGCGCTTCGGCTGTGGCTACCCGATGGGCCCGCTGGCGCTGCTCGACCTGATCGGGCTCGACACGGCCTACGAGATCCTCGACACGATGTACAAGCAGGGCCGTGACCGCCTCCACGCTCCGGCGCCGATCCTCAAGCAGATGGTCACCGCCGGCCTGCTGGGCCGCAAGACCGGCAGGGGCTTCTACACCTACGAGAGCCAGGACAGCTCCGCCGTCGTCGCCGACGCGAACACGCCGTCCGCCGACGACCTGCCCCAGCTCAAGCGCCCGGTCACGACGGTCGGTGTCGTCGGCACCGGCACGATGGCTGCGGGCATCGTCGAGGTCTTCGCCAAGAGCGGCTTCGACGTCGTGTACGTCGGTCGCTCGGCCGCCAAGGTCGAGGGAGTGCGCGCCACGATCGAGAAGTCCCTGGACAAGGCGATCCAGCGCGGCAAGGTCGAGGAGCCGGTCAAGGCCGAGGTGCTGGGCCGCCTCACCGGCACCACCTCGCTCGACGACCTGGCCACGGTCGACATCGTGGTCGAGGCGATCGCCGAGGACCTGCGGATCAAGACCACGCTCTT
>JBDSPC010000083.1:0-3307 GCA_039914485.1 Nocardioides sp. | reverse complement strand
CGCGACGATGGCCTCGCTGGCCGGCGTCGGGATCTCATGGAGGCGTCCGAGCAGGACGATCTCGCCGGCCAGGTAGTCGATCTCGGAGTCGCCGGTGCCACGAGCGAGGCTCTGCCAGGTCGAGCCGCCGCGGCGCTCGAGGTCCGGGCGGCGCTGGAGGATCGAGCCGCGGCGGGCGCGGTCCTCGTCGGCGGACACGGCTGCGAGGCCGGCGGTGGTGAGCACGTGCGAGCCCTCGGCCTCCGCGCGCTCGGCGAGCTCGTCGGCGGCGTCACCCCGGACGAAGGAGGCGTCGACGCCGTTGCCGGCGTTGAGCAGCAGCTTGCGTCGTTTCCAGGCCAAGATGTCGAGGCGTTCCTCGGACTCGAAGCCGGCGGCGCGCAGGTCGACCGAGACCGCCCGGGTCACCTCGTCCGTGCCGCCGGGGATGCGTCCGATGTCGAGGATCCCGGGGGTCGGTGCGCACTTGGCCACGACCTCGCCCGGGCGCAAGTGGGTGGCGGGCAGCATCACGCACAGGGCGTAGACGCGGGCGAACTGGCGCAGCGCCGTGATCTCGGTGGCCACGCCGTTGGTCGCGCAGACGATGGGCGTCTGCTCCGGGGCGTGCCGACGGAGGTCGGCCAGCGCGGTCGCGGCCTGGTGCGACTTCACGGCCAGGATGACCGCGGTGTCGGGGGTCCACACGAGCTCGGCGGCACTGTCGGTGGCGGGTGTCAGGATCCGGTGCATGCCAGCCGCCGTGTCCAGTCGCAGCCCGCCCTCGCGGATCGCCGCGAGGTGGTCGCCGCGTGCCACGAGCGACACCGGCAGGCCGGCCAGGGAGAGGTGCCCGCCGATGACTCCGCCGACCGCGCCGGCGCCGTACACGACGAATCTCACCGGTCCCAGCCGACCTCGACCAGCCGGACTGCCTCCGCCCGGGTCAGTCCCATGCGACGGCAGGCCCGGACGTACGCCGCAGCCACCTCGTCCACCGCGGCGCCGGCGCTCGTCGAGCGCACGAAAGTGCCGCGCCGACCCTCGGTGACGACCAGCTCATCCGCCTCGAGCTCCTTGTAGACGCGGGCCACGGTGTTCACCGCCAGACCGAGATCGCCGGCGAGCGCCCGGACGGTCGGCAGGCGAGTGCCGCTGGGCAGCGCGCCGGACGTGATCCGGGCCGCGATCTGGGCGCGAGCCTGCTCGAACGGCGGGGTCTCGGCGTCGTGGTGGATCGGATCCAGCTGCATGATCCGACCCTACGGGTGCGCGAGGCGTGGTAGACCAAGCTGTCATGGAGCACGTGGCGCTGGTGGTGGGCGAGTCGCTCGTGGACGTGGTGCGCGGACGCGACGGTTCGGTGCGCGAGCACCCAGGTGGCAGCGCGGCGAACGCCGCGGTCGCCCTGGCCCGGCTCGGGCGGCCCGTGCGCTTCGTGACCGCCTATGCCGACGACGATCGCGGCCGGTTGCTGGCTGCCCACCTGGGCGACAACGCGGTCGCGCCGGGCAGCGACCCCTTCGTGCTCGACCGCACGGCCACGGCAATGGCGACGCTGGCCGAGTCGGGCGCGGCGACCTACGAGTTCGACATCGAGTGGCGGTTCGCGCCGCCGGACCTTCCCGCCGACGTGGTCCCGGTCGTCGTGGTGTTCGGCTCGATCGGCGCTGCCCTCGACCCGGGTGCGTCCGAGGTCGCAGGCCTGCTCGAGCGGCACCGGGCGTCGGCGCTGACGGTGTTCGACCTCAACGCCCGACCGGCCATCACCGGCACCGGTGCCGAGGTCGTCGCCCGCGCCGAGGCGATGGGCGCGCTGGCCGCCGTGGTCAAGGCCAGCGACGAGGACTTCGACCAGCTGTGGCCCGGTCGCGACCATGCCGACGTGGCGGCCGGCTTCCTGGCGCGAGGTTCCGGCGCCGTCGTCCTCACCCGGGGCGAGGCGGGCCTGCGTTGGTTCACGGCGACGGGCAGGGGCGACGTGCCGGCGGTCCGCGCCGTCGTGGCCGACACCATCGGCGCGGGGGACACCGTGACCGCCGCCATCGTCGACGCCCTGTGGGGCCTGGGTGTCGTCGGGCCGGCGTCCCGGGAGGGGCTGCGGTCCCTGCGCGCCGAGGACTGGACCTCGGTGCTCGAGCACGCAGGCCGCGCCGCCGCGATCACGGTCAGCCGCCCGGGCGGCGACCCGCCGTGGCGGCACGAGCTCGGGTGAGCGTTGGCTCAGGCCGGGGGCGCCCAGCTCGGGTCGCGGCCGACGAAGCCCATCAGCCGATCGACGACGGGGGCATCGGCTGCGACCGGCACGGCAGCGCCGTACTGACCGGACGAGCGCAG
The DNA here is from genome assembly GCA_039914485.1 of Nocardioides sp. GTDB lineage: Bacteria > Actinomycetota > Actinomycetes > Propionibacteriales > Nocardioidaceae > Nocardioides. The sequence goes on along the minus strand of JBDSPC010000083.1, from coordinate 991 downwards.
CATCTCCTCGATCGGCTGCATGCCCTCGAGCATGGCGGCCGCGAAGTCCTCGTCGAGCCCCGGAGCCTGGCCGGTGGCTCGTGCGAGGTCCCAGGAGTGCATGAAGACATCAGCCGTGTAGAACCGGTCGACGGCATCGGCGAGCCGGTGGGTGCCGGCGAACGGGTGCGTGAAGGACTCCTCGCCGCGGGCCTCGACCAGGTCTTGTACGGCGCCCGCGTGGTGCTCCCAGGCGGCGACCGGATCGCCGGCGACGGCGGGACCGGCCGGCAGCGTGATGCCGCCGCTGGACAGGAAGGCCGGGAACCAGTCGACGAGGTGACCGACGACGTCGCGGGCGGTCCAGCCGGGCACGGGCGCGGGCGCCGACCAGTCGCGAGCGCCGGCGACCAGGCGCCCGAAGCCCCCGGCCACCGCCTCGTGGCGAGCGGCTGGGTTCTCCGGAAGGGCCATCAGAGGGCGCCGTCGGCGAGGAGCTTGTCGATGGCGGCGTAGCCGTCGTTCACGCCGACCTCCATGCCGCTGCGCAGCCAGGCGTCACGATCCTCGAAGGAGTCGCACAGGCTGACCGCGTGCAGTCGGGTGCGGCCGTCGCCGAGGTCCTCGAAGGTCATCGTCTCCAGGGCGACGCCGTCGGGCATGCCGTCCCAGGTGAAGGTCTGGACGATGCGGTCCTCGCGCACGGTGTGGAAGCAGCCGTGGAAGGACGTCTCGAACTCCTCGCGTCCCTCGCCTCCGCGCACGGAATAGCGCCAGGCCCCGCCCTCGCGAGCGTCCCACTCGCTGATGTCGGCGCCGATGCTGGCCGGGCCGACCCAGGAGGCGAAGATCTCGCGGTCGGTGTGCGCCCGGAAGAGCTGGGCCGGGGTGGCGGCGAAGTCGCGCCAGATGTGGATCGCGGGGACCGTTGCGTCGGCCTCGATCGCGGCCTCTGTGTAGCGGGTGTCGAGATTCTGCATGGTGGTCATGATGCGGTTCCTTCCGTGCGGAT
>JBDSPC010000036.1:0-16936 GCA_039914485.1 Nocardioides sp. | reverse complement strand
ACCTCGTCGTCGATGCCCTTGCGCCGCAGCTCGTGGGCCAGCGCACGGCGGGCCAGCCCCTTGCCCGGCTGCCGCGACTCGATCCACGCCTTGGCGAAGGCCTCGTCGTCGATCAGGCCGACCTCGGCGAACCGGTCGAGCAGCTGCTCGGCCAGCTCGCCGGGCACGTCCTTCTTCGCGAGCTTGTCGGCGAGCTCCTTGCGAGAGCGCGCCTGCCCGGTCAGGGCGTCGAGCAGGATCTTGCGCGCGACCGCCTCCGGATCGGCGTCCGGCCCCTGCGCCACCTTGTCGGGCGGTGGCGGGCCGGCAGAGCGGTCGCGGGTGCGAGGCGCCCCGCGTTCTCGCGGACGCCCGGATGCTCCGCTCTTCTTGCGTCGCGAGCGCCCGGTCGGGACGCGTTCGAAGGGCTCGCCGGGATCGTCCGACTCCGCGGAGCCCGACTTCGACAACCGCGCCGAACGGGTCCAGGCCTCGACCCCGTCGTGGACGTCACCCGCCCACGACGGCGCCGGACGGTGCTCAGAAATCAGTCACGCCGATCGGCTCGTCGGAGAGGTCGTCGACAGGCTTGTCGACCTGCGGACCGACCCCGAGCTTCTCCAGGATCTTCTTCTCCAGCTCGTTGGCCAGGTCGGGGTTGTCCTTGAGGAAGGTGCGGGCGTTCTCCTTGCCCTGGCCGAGCTGGTCGCCCTCGTAGGTGTACCAGGCGCCGGCCTTGCGGACGAGACCTGCCTCCACCCCGACGTCGATCAGGCCGCCCTCGCGGCTGATGCCCTTGCCGTACATGATGTCGAACTCGGCCTGCTTGAACGGCGGCGCGACCTTGTTCTTCACGACCTTGACGCGGGTGCGGTTGCCGACCATGTCGGTGCCGTCCTTGAGCGTCTCGATGCGGCGCACGTCGAGGCGCACCGAGGAGTAGAACTTCAGCGCCTTGCCACCGGTGGTGGTCTCGGGCGAGCCGAACATGACGCCGATCTTCTCGCGCAGCTGGTTGATGAAGATCATCGTGGTCTTGGAGTTGTTGAGCGCACCGGTCATCTTGCGCAGCGCCTGGCTCATCAGCCGGGCCTGGAGGCCGACATGGCTGTCACCCATCTCGCCCTCGATCTCGGCGCGGGGCACGAGTGCGGCCACCGAGTCGATCACGATCAGCGACAGCGCGCCGGAGCGGATCAGCATGTCGGCGATCTCGAGCGCCTGCTCACCGGAGTCGGGCTGGGAGACCAGCAGGGCGTCGGTGTCGACACCGAGCGCCTTGGCGTAGTCGGGGTCGAGCGCGTGCTCGGCGTCGATGAAGGCCACGATGCCGCCGGCGCGCTGGGCGTTGGCCACCGCGTGCAGGGCGACCGTCGTCTTTCCGGAGGACTCCGGGCCGTAGATCTCCACGACCCGGCCACGAGGCAGACCACCGAGACCGAGCGCAACGTCGAGCGCGATGGAACCGGTCGGGATCACCTCCAGCGGAGCGCGGATCTCGTCGCCCAGGCGCATGACCGAGCCCTTGCCGAACGACTTCTCGATGTTGGCGAGCGCTGCATCCAGCGCCTTGTCACGATCTCCACCAGCCATGTGCGTGTCCTCTTCTTCGTATCGGATGTCAGGTACGTCTGCGACGCTAGAGCGAGCCACCGACATCCCCTGATCAGGGAAGCCGTCGTTGTGGAGAACCTCGCGCTGCGTCGTACCTGTGGACAGAATCTAACCCGAACGTCTGTTCGATGTGGAGCAGTGAGCCCGGCGTGTCGGACATCTGCGACGATGACGCCCACACACAACGTTTCGGGGGAAACAGATGAAGACGCTCACGACCGCCCTGGCCACCGCCACCGTCGCCGCCGTGCTCACCGCTGCGCCGGCCCAGTCCGCAGATCTTCAGCCGCCGTCCCGGCCCGGAGCCGTCTACGTCTCCCCGGCCGCGACGGACAGCCAGGTCAAGGTCAGCTGGTTCGTGCCGCGCAGCGCCGGCTCGCGCCCGATCCGCTACTACATCGTGAAGTGGGACGGAAGCAGTCTCTCGGTGGCCGCCAAGGCGAAGCACAACGAGGTCCCCATCCTCGGCCTCGACACCGGTCGCCACGTCTTCAAGGTGAAGGCCGTCAGCCGCGCCGGGTCGAGCCCGTGGACGAAGAGCGCCGCGGTCTACGTCAAATAGGTCAGCCGGGATGCTTGTCCCGGGTCGCCACACCCGCGACGACCACGGCCACGCCGAGCAGGGCCGCGAACGCGGCCAGCGTCGGGTAGCCGAACCCCTGCACGATCACTCCGGCGAGCGCGCCGCCACCCGCGGCGGTCAGGGACATCGCCATGTCGGAGGTGCCCTGGACGTCCGTGCGCGCGCTCAGCGGCGTACGGTCCGCGATGATCGTGGAGGCGGCCACGGTGGCGAACGACCAGCCGAGGCCGAGCAGGAACAGCCCGGCGAAGATCTGCCACGAGCTGCCCTCCGGTGCCGAGCCGCACAGGGCCAGCGAGACCAGCAGGATCACGCCCGCCGCCATCAGGACGGGCGGGCGCCCCCAGCGGTCCGCGGCCAGCCCGACGAGCGGTGAGAACGCGAACATCCCGAGCACGTGCAGCGAGATCACGAACCCGATGACCTCCAGGTGCGCTCCCCCGTGCTCCATGTGCAGCGGCGTCATGATCATCACCGTCACCATCGCCGCGTGCGCGCATGCCATCCCGACCACGGCGGCGCCGACAGCCGGCACGTCGCGCACCGTGGCGGTGAAGCGCGACCACGACCTGGTCGGGGTGTCGGCCGGCGCGACCGGCGCCATCGCCTGCGCCACCAGGAGCGGATCGGGCCGGAGGCGTACGGCGAGCCAGCCGGCCGCCACCACGAGCGCCACGGCTCCGATCGCAAACCCGCCGGTCAGCTCGGGGATCCCCACGGAGCGGGCGAATGCAGCGCCCACGCCCGTGAGGTTGGGCCCGGCGACCGCGCCGATGGTGGTGGCCCACACGACCACGGAGAGCGCACGGGCCCGGTGCTGCTCGGGGGCCAGATCGGTGGCGGCGTAGCGGGAGCCGCTGTTGGCCGCGGTGGTCGCGCCCAGGAGCACCGCGCCGAGGAGCAGGACGAGCATCGAGTCGACGACACCGGCCACGACGGCCAGCACCGCACCGGCGGCACCGAGGAGGTAGCCGAGGACGAGGCCGATCCTGCGTCCGCGGGCGCGCATCAGCCGCGCCAGCAGGAACGCCGCAGCAGCCGTGCCGAGCACCTGGAAGGTCTGGGCGAGGCCGGCCATGCTCTCGCTGCCGGAGATGTCGCGCGCGAGCAGTGACGCGGTCGCGACGCCGATCGTCACGCCCACGGCGCCGACGGCCTGCGAGACGACCAGGGTGCGGATCGTCCGTGTCTGGACGGCCGCGACGTCGAGGTCGTCCATGCTGCCGGTCACCCTCGTCGTCGCCACGACGGCATCTTCTCAGGCGGCGCCGGGAGCGTGCGGGAGGAGCACCACGAAGCGGCAGCCGGGGTGCTGGTTGGCAACGGCCACCTCGCCCCGGTGCGCCTCGACGATGCCCTTGACGATGGCCAGGCCGAGCCCGGCATGGCCGAACTCGGTGGGTCCGTCCCGGTCGGGGGTGCGGGCGCGATTGCCCTGCCAGCCCATGTCGAAGACGCGGTCGATGTCCTCGGCCTCGAGTCCCCCGCAGCCGTCCGTGACGGCCAGCTCGACGCCGCGCGGCGACGTCCGACCCACGATCTCGACGGTCCCGTCAGCAGGAGTGTGCCGGATCGCGTTGGTGACAAGGTTGGACACGACTCGCGAGAGGCCCGCGGCGTCGGCGTGCAGGACGAGGCCCGGCTCGACCCGCCCACCCAGGTGCACCCTGCGGGACCGCGCGACCGGGTCGGCGCTGGCGATCGCCTCGCTGACGACGTCCTCGACCGCGACGTCCTCCAGGGTCAGGCGCAGCACGCCGGCATTGATCCGGGACAGCTCGAAGAGGTCGTCGACGAGGCGGACCATCCGGTCGACGTCGGCGCGGATCAGCCGGAAGTAGCGCTGCGGGTCGTCGACCATCCCGTCCTCGAGCGCCTCGGTCATCGCGCGCATCCCCGCCAGCGGCGTGCGCAGGTCGTGCGACACCCAGGACACGAGCTCACGACGCGACTCCTCGAGTCGGCGCTCGCGGTCGCGGGACTCGGCGAGCTTGCGACTGGTCAGCGTGAGCTGGGCCGAGACCTCGCGGAACTCGGCCGGCCCTGCGCCGTACGACTCGAGACGGCCGTCGTCGCCGAGCTGGCGCGCCTCGGCCGCGAGGGCGCGTGACCAGCGAGTGAGTGCGCTGCCGAGCACCAGCGCGACGGCCGCGGCGACGAGGCCGGCCACGAGGCAGACCATCATCACCACGGTGAAGTCGTGGTCGGAGAGGAACATCGCGCGGGCGGTGCCGATGACGCCGGCCAGCACGGCGAGTACGGCGGTGATGGCGACCGCGACGACCTGCCAGCGCAGGGACGCGGACCGCAGGAGCCAGGCCAGCACGAGGCCCGCCACTGCGACGCCGCCCGACCAGCTGAGCGCGATCAGCACCACCGCGATCTCGTCGCTCACAGGGCCGCCTCCCACCGGTAGCCGACGCCCCACACGGTGACGAGTCGCACCGGGCGCGTCGGATCCTTCTCGACCTTCTCGCGCAGCCGACGCACGTGCACGGTGACGGTGGACTGGTCGCCGAAGGACCAGCCCCACACGCTCTGGAGGAGCTCCTCGCGCGAGAACGCGACGCCCGGGTTGGCGAGCAGGAAGCGCAGCAGGTCGAACTCGCGGGCGGTCAGGGCGAGCACCTCACCGGCCAGGGTCGCCTCGTGCCGGCCGGTGTGCACGAACAGGTCGCCGTCGACGAGCTCGGCGGCGGGCGTGGCCCGCTCGACCGCGCGGCGCAGCAGGCCGTCCACGCGGAGGACGAGCTCGCGCGGGCTGAAGGGCTTGGTGACGTAGTCGTCGGCACCGCGCTGGAGGCCGACGACGCGGTCGGTCTCGGTGCCCAGGGCGCTGAGCATGATCACCAGGACGTCGTCGCGCTCGGTCAGCTGGCGGCAGACCTCGAGTCCGTCGATCCCGGGGAGCATCAGGTCGAGCACGACGAGGTCGATGGGCCCGGCGGCCGCCTCGGCCAGCGCGGACTCCCCGTCGCCGACCTCGACCACGTCGTGGCCGGCCGCCCGCAGGTAGCTCACCACGACCTCGCGCACGGTCGTGTCGTCGTCAACGACCAGGATCCGCGCCATCGCTCCTCCTCGAGGTCCTCGTCGCCCGCCTGCGTTGCGCCAGCGCGTGACCCGCCACTGCCAGCAACCCTAGTGCGAGCAGCGCCAGCCATCCGGCGACATACGGCCGGTCCAGCAGGCTCGGGTTGTCCGGCCGCGCGCCGAACCTGCCCAGCACCGGGATCGCGACCAGCGTGGTCGAGCCGAGCACGATGGTCGCCACGACGACCGGGGTCCGCCAGGCTTCGGGCAGCCAACGCCGCACGGCCAGGGCGAGCACCAGCACGAGCGGCGCGAGCACGAAGTCGTGCAGCACGACTCCCCCGGCCAGCCACAGCGCGGCGTCGAGGAGATCCCGCGGGTCCTCTCCGAGCAGGCTCCAGGCGCCGTACGCCGCAGCGAGGACGCCGCAGGCGATCAGCACGATGCGCAGCCTCACACCGGGGTCCCCGCGGCGTTGTTCGAGGGGGGAGCGAAGCGGAGGAGTCGAAGAACGTCGTGGGGTGGTCATGCCGACACCTCCAGCCGGGTGACCCACTTCGTCTGCAGCACGCCGGGCCGGTTGGGCGCGATCAGCCGGCACGGGAAGCCGTGGTCGATGTCGAGCGGCTCGCCGTCGAGCCGGAGCGCGAGCAGCGTGAGGTCGTCGGCGGCGAAGTTGCCGGGCAGGATCGTGGCCCTGTAGGGCCCGTGCTCCTGGAGCGACGTGACCGTGACCGGTACGCCGACGGGCGCGCCCACCAGGTCGAGCAGTGCCCGCACGCGCACCCCCGTCCAGGTCGCGCTCGCACTCCAGCCCTCGACGCACGCGATCGGCAGGTCCGCCGTGGTCTGCGGCATCTCTGCCAGGTCGGCCGAGGTCAGCGACACGCTCAGGTCGCCGTGCGCCACGACGAGCCGGAAGTCCGGGCTGACCGCGGACTCGAGCACTCCCGCCGCCCGGGCCGACTTGTTCACCGGCACGCCCTGCGGTCCGTCGCCGGACCGGACGCCGAGCACCGAGACACGGCGCAGCGCCGGCACCGTGCTGCCGGCGGTGGCCAGCACGGCCAGGCCGGCGGCGACCCAGGTGGTGCGCACCAGCCCTCGCCTCGACAGCCCGCCGCTGGCCGACATCGCCGGCCGGTCGAGCGCGGCGTCGTCGATGTCGCTGGTCAGGGCCTGCTGGATGGTCGGCAGCTTCACTGCGATGTGGATGACCAGCGCCCCGATCGCGACCCAGCCGATGGCGTAGTGGGTGGCGCGGAAGGAGAAGGCCCACGGGTACCACTGCGCGGAGTTGGCGATGCCGGTGACCAGCTGGAAGACGGCCGCGGCGACGAGCACGCCGATCGAGGCACGCTCGAGGCCGTGCAGCAGCAGGTCGCGGCGAGCCCGGGGCGGCCGCGTGAAGAGGTGCGGATAGACCGACCACAGCTTGACCAACAGCAGCGGCACCGACGCGACGCCGGCCGTCACGTGCAGGCCCTGGGTGACGCGGTAGAACCACGACGGGCGCGTGGGCAGCGCGATCCAGGGATCGGGCAGCTGCGCGACATGGCTGTAGACGCCGGTCAGGAAGCAGAGGCCGAAGGCGATGCCCAGCCAGGTGCCGACACGGGCCGCGACGGCCGGGCTGCGCAGCCGGGACGTGAAGTGTTCGGGAGCCGGAGGTCGCATGTCAGTCCCCTCGCTGCAGGATCGACCACCAGCGGCCGCCGCGCTCGTGGGTGCTGACGACGGTGAGCCCGGCGCGCGCCGCCACCGCGGCGATCGCGTCCGCCCCGACGAGTGCCCACGGGAACGCGTCGCTCACGCGATCGCCGACGCGCAGGGCGACCGTGCTGCGACGGAGGCCTTCGCCGTACGCCGCGAGCTCGACCACCACGACGCCCGTCGGACACAGGAGGTCGCGCGCCCGCTCCAGCAGCCGCACGGGATCGCCGCCGATGCCGATGTTGCCGTCGGCGAGCAGCGCGGTCTGCCAGCGTCCCTCCCCCGGCACGCGGGCGAAGACGTCGCGGCGCAGGGCGTTGGCGCCGCGCGCACGGGTCTGGGTGATCGCCTCGGGCACCACGTCGATACCGAGCGTGACGTGGCCGTCGAGCATCAGCTGCGCGCTCATCCGTCCGGGGCCGCACCCGATGTCGATCGTCGGCCCGGCACAGGCCGCGAGCATGGACCGATCGGTGTCGTCGGCGACCTGCACCCAGGCCGCGACCGGCAGCGCAGCCCTGGTGCCGTCATCCCAGACGACGTCGCACGGCGCACCCCGTAGGGCTTCTGCGAAGACACCGGACACCGGTTGGGCCTCCCTCGCCAGTGTCGTCATGCCGACCGCTCCGCAATTGCGCGCCAGCTTGCCGCGAACCTCGTCCACGGCGCCTGCGCCGTCACCAGCACGGCGTCCTCGACCGTGTCGACGTCGCACAGCACCGGACCCGGCGCGACGGTGAGGCCGCCGGCCCGCAGCGCGGCGGCGGTGTCGTCGCCGGTCGTCGCCGTCGACATGGGTACGGCGACGAGCGGGCCGGCATCGTCACCGCGAGCCACCGCCAGCGCCCACCAGCCCCCGTCGGTGGCGGATGCCAGGGTGGCGTCGTGGGTGCCCAGTCCATCGAGGAGGGCGTGCAACAGGGCCGACGTCACCTGCGGGGTGTCCATCCCGATCTGCACACGCGGCCCCGCGGGCGCATCGGCGTGCGCGCAGGCGAGCCGCTCCCCCAGCTCGTTGCCGCGCTGCCCGAAGACGTGCCAGCCGCGCAACGCCTCGGCGATCTCGTCGCCGCGGGCGGCACCGGCAAGGTCACCCTCGAGCGCGAGGCTGCAGCGCTCGGCTCCGACGGCTTCGACGCAGGCGTCGATCGTGTCGAGCAGTGCTGCCGCAGCCAGGTCGGCGGCGAGCGCCATCCCGACTCGGGCACCGAGCCGGGTCTTGGCGCGTCCGGCGACCGGCGCCTTCGCCATCACCAGGCAGCTCATCGCACGACCGCCCAGAAGTCGCGGGTCGTGCGGATCGAGCCGCGCACGGAGCCCGACACCTTCGACTTCGTGCCGGCCGCCCGCGGGTGGTAGGTGACATCGTGCTCGGTGACGTTCGCGCCGGCGACGGTGGCGCGGTGCAGCAGCTCGAGCGGGTAGCCGAAGCGGCGGTCGGTGACGCCGAGGTCGAGCAGCCACTCGCGACGACACACCCGCATCGGTCCGATGTCGCGGACGGCGAGACCGATCCGCCGGCGCAGCAGCCACACCACCATGGCGCTGCCGGCACGGGCGTGCCACGGCCAGACGCCGCGAGCGACCGGGCGGCGGCGACCGACGGCGAGGTCGGCGCGCCCGGCGACGACGTCGGCCAGGAGCCGGTCCAGCTCGGCGGGGTCGAAGGACGCATCGCCGTCCATCACCGCGACGAACTCCGCGGTGGCCGCCTCGACTCCGGCGTGCACGGCGGCGCCGTACCCAGCGCGATCCTCGACCACGACGGTCGCGCCCAGCTGGCGGGCGACTCTCGCCGTGTCGTCGCGCGATCCGTTGTCGACGACGATGACGCGGAAGTGGTCCGGCACACGGGGCAACAGCGTGCGCAGGGCGGGTGCCTCGTCGCGGCACGGGAGGATCAGGTCACAGGTCTTGTCCACGTTTTCGAAGGTAGGGCGGCGCTTCGGCGTACGGGGCCCGGAACTCTTACGAAGCGCTGACGTCCGGCTCCGCTCCCTCGGAGTTCCCCCCGGCGCGCCCTAGCCTGCGGGTGTGGCCACACCCTCCTCCTCCGGCGCGCGCGTCGGTCTCGGCGTGGCCCTCGCCCTGATGGTGCTCGCACCCGCCGTACCCCTGATCACCGGCTGGGACGTGCGCGCTCGCACGCATCCCGCGGGCACCTTCCCGCCGCTGAACGCACTTTGGGAGCCGCACACCGGGCTCACCAGCGTGCCGGCCGTGCTGCTGGCGGTGCTGGGGTGGCGCTACGCCTTCACCCTCGCCGCGACGCTCGAGTGGCGGCGCCTCCTGCTCGTGTCGTACGCCGCAGCGCTGACCTGGATGCTGGCGCTGGCGTGGATCGGGCCGATCGGGATCGGCGACGTGTTCGGGCACAAGATCGAGATCCTTCCCGTGGCGCGCGGGATCGACGACGTCGGCGCGACCCTGCGCGAGTTCGTCGGCCGCATCGGTTACGACGCGGCGCCGGACAACTGGCCGACCCACGTCGCCGGGCATCCACCTGGCGCGCTGCTGTTCTACATCGGACTGGTGCGGATCGGGCTCGGCGGTGACCTGTCCGCCGGACTCGTCGTGACCGCGATCGGCGCGACGACGATCGTGGCGGTCCTGGTGACGCTCCGTGTCCTCGGGGCTGAGGCAGCCGCGCGGCGGGCTGCACCCTTCCTGGTGCTCGGGCCGATGGCGCTCTTCATGGGGGTGTCCAACGACGCGATGTTCGCCGCCGTCGCCGCGTGGGGGCTGGCGTGCCTGGCCCTCGGTGCCACTCGCGTCGGGCGTGCTCGCGTCGCATGGTCGGCGCTCGCCGGGCTGATGCTGGGCTGGCTGGTGATGCTCTCCTACGGATTGCCGCTCGTCGGCCTGCTGGCGATCGCCGTGCTCGTGGCTGCCCGCTCGTGGTGGCCGCTGCCGATCGCTTCGGCCTCGGCCCTGATGGTCGTGCTGGCGTTCGTGCCGTTCGGGTTCGCGTGGTGGGAGGCCCTGCCGGTGCTGCGCGAGCGCTACTACGACGGTGTGGCCGGGGTGCGGCCGGGGTCGTACTGGGTGTGGGGCAACCTGGCCGCGCTCTGCTTCAGTGCCGGGCCCATGCTCGGCGCCGGTCTCGGTCGGCTGGCCGTGCTCCGGACAACTGCCGATCGCGTGGTGGCCCTTCTCGCGACCGGGGCGGTCGCGGCCATAGTCGTCGCCGACCTGTCGTTCATGAGCAAGGCCGAGGTCGAGCGGATCTGGCTGCCGTTCGCGCCCTGGCTGCTGATCTCGGTCGCATTGTTGCCCGACCGCTGGCGCAAGTGGGGGCTGGCCGGACAGCTCGTCGTCGCGCTGTTGGTGCAGCACCTGCTGAACACGCGCTGGTGAGGTCGGTGGCGGAGCCCCGAGAGCGCCGCGCTAGTCATAGAGGACGACGGCCAACGTGTGCCTCCGAACAGCGCCCCGTCACCGGAAACCATGGCGGACGGGTCAACCGGGACGTGCCAAGATCGGTCAACAACTCCTGCGCCCATCGTTCCCGATGGCCGCTCGGCTTCCGGGACCTCGCTCATGGCTTGCGGGACGTCCGCTCATGCCAATGTTTTCTGGTCACCACCGGAGTCGCGCGAGCCCCATGACGAAGCCCATGTCTGGCTAAACCAAACGCGTACGAGGCTGCAGCAGTGAGCAGTGATCGGTGCCGAGGCCGTCCGAGTCCGTGCACGTCGCGGCAAGCTGCCAAGCGAGCTGCATGACGGCCGGCAGTTCCGTCGCGACCACTTCGCGCTAGTCCGTCGGGCCTACGCGGCCGAGAGGCGCCGTCTGGCGCTGAGCTAGGAAGCACGACCGCACTCACAAGTGCTGGGTTCACCGGTTGCTGAGGCCACGCGTGTATCCGTCCTCGCTGTGCTGGCTGGCAGCCCGCCGCACAGCGGCCGTGCCGATCGGCCCACATCGGCGAGGGTGCCAACGCTTCTTGCCGCCGCCCGGCAACGGGGTGACACTGGGGAGTCGCGACCACCCATCCTGCCCACCGGCATGCGGGCGCGCCGCGCAGTACGGTCCATCCACCCCAAGGAGCGTCATGCGCACGAAGAAGACAGGCCTGGCTATCGGCTCGGCCCTCGCAGCAGTCCTACTCCCGGCGCTCGCCCAAGCGGCGCCCATCACGCCCGGCGGCGCGACCGAGGTCACCGTCGGCAGCAACGACCAGCTGTTCTCGCAGAACAAGCAGAACGAGCCCGGTCTGGCCGTGAACCCGGTCCACACCGAGATCCTGGCCGCAGGAGCGAACGACAACATCGACCTGGAGGCATGCAACGCTGGCGACGACCGGACCTGTCCGTTCACCAGGGGCGTGGGGGTGTCGGGCATTCAGTTCTCCACCGACTCCGGTCGCAGCTGGACCCAGCCCACCTACACCGGGTACTCGGCGCGCGTCACACCGAGCTGCCTCGGCCAGCCCGATGTCGCGCCGGGCCAGCCACCGGCCACCGACACAGGGTGCGTGCCTGACCCGGAGGGCCCGATCGGGACACTGCCCAACTACGACACCAACGGCATGATCTCTAACGGTGACCCCGAGCTGGTCTTCGGTCCCGTCCCGGATGCTGCCGGCAACTTCTCGTGGGGCAACGGGCAGCGGCTGTACTACGCCAACATCGCCACCCCCTTCCCCGGCAGCCCGGGGTTCCGCGGCGCAGCAGCGATCGCGGTGTCGCGCACCGATGACATTCCGGGCGCCGTCGCAGGCGACAACGACGCCTGGATGGACCCGGTGGTGGTCACCAAGCAGAACTCCGCCCTCTTCAGCGACAAGGAACAGATCTGGGCCGACAACGCCTCCAGCAGCCCCCACTTCGGCAACGTCTATGTCTGCAACGTCGGCTTCCGTGGCGCGGCCGGCTCTGAGCCCGTCCTGTTCGCCCGGTCCACCGACGGCGGCGACAGCTGGACCCACCGCCAGGTCTCGGCGGCGACCAACAACAGCCAGACCGGTGGTCGGCAGGGTTGCGCCGTACGCACCGACAGCGACGGCGTGGTCTACGTAGTCTGGGTCGGGACCGACATCCGAACCCGCGGGAGCGTTTTCTACCAGGCCCGGTCCGTCGACGGTGGCCGCACCTTCGAGCGGCCTCGGGTGGTGGTGTCTGGAATCGGCGACATCGGTCAGTTCGACCCCGCACAAGGTCGGTTCACCATCGACGGGATCGCGGGCGCGCGGACGAGCAACTTCCCGTCGTTCGACATCGCCAACGGCGCGCCGACGGGACAGGACGCCACCGACGAGATCGTCCTGACCTGGTCAGACGACAGCCTCGGCACCAACCAGGAACGGGCATTCCTCGTCCGCTCCACCGACCGCGGCCGCAGCTACGTCGACAAGCACGTGGTCAGCGAGGGAACAGACCGGGCCAACTTCCCCGCCGTGGCGATCTCGCCCGACGGCACCGATGTCTGGTTGGTCTACAACGCGTGGCTCGACCCGTGGCGCAACGACACCAGCTCTCCTCGGCGGATGCTCGGGGTGGTGCGGCACGCCGACGTCACAACGGCCTCAGGTGCGCTGGGGACGGCAACCACGGTGCTGCGGGGGGCGGTCGGTGACGGCCGTGCGTCCAGCGCCAACGGCCTGACTTCGGAGTTCCTCGGCGACTACAACTACGCCGTGGCCACCCGGGACTACGGGTCCGCGGTCTGGAATGACCTCCGCAACGCCGCGGTGTGCCCGGCCATCAACGCCTACCGTCAGGCGTTCGTGGAGGACGTCCTCGCCGGTACCACCGAACCGATGGTGGGGGACGAGAAGGAGGATCAGGAGGCCGCGACCGAGCTGCCCGCGACTCACTCCACGGCGCTGCGTCCCGGCCCGAACACCCAGTGCCCGGCGACGTTCGGCAACTCCGACATCTACGGAGGGACTTTCAGCGACGAGTAGGGGCGCCGTTCGTCTCGTTCAGCGCATGAACCACCGTCCGAAGCAGTCGCGTCGGCCGCCCACCCCCGGTGGGTGGCCGGCGGCTGGCATGCGGGCGCACCGTTGAGCCTCCCCGGCAGCCAGCAGTGGGGCACGTGTCGCTGCTCCAGCTGTCGGCCATCCGCTCGTCGCCTCGCATTCCGCGCAGGCAGGCGGGTGTTCCGTGGGACCGCGCGGGGACGGCGCAGCGCCGCGACTCATCGCGGCCGCGAGCGCAACCGTCACCAGGTGGGGATCCCGTTACGGCGACCGGCGCGGTCAAGAGACTTGACTATCCGACTCGCCAACCAGCGTCCGCAGCCTGTTCGGCTTGCGGAACGACCGGCCATGGCGCGAGTCGCTCGCTGATGTGAGACGTCTGGGCGAAACCCGCATGACGGTTTGATCGTGAATCCGAAGTCACGGACGAGGATGGTTTGCTCGCGTCAGCGGCCGTAGTCGGTGGCCTAGCCCGATCGCTGCGGCGATGCACGCCCCGACGAGGACGGTTTCGAGCAGGACGACGTCGCTGTCCCAGCGATAGTTCATGTGCGTTGCAAGGGCAATGGCTGGTCCGAGGCTCACAAGCCCGCCGACGGCCGCCCAGGCGGCGGTGCGCACTGCTATAGAGATGACGCGCGGCTGGTATCGGTAGCGCAGCCATATAGCGGCGGCCATTCCTCCAAGCCCGAGGGTGACCGCCATGACGTGTAGGAGGACAACCGCGACGAGCTCGGGAAACACCTGCCACAAGAGTTTGTACAGGGCGTAGTTCGTGTAGACCAAGTACCAGCTGGAGATGGCTCCGAGTGCTCCGCCGATCACGCCGGTGCCGATGAGCGCCCCGACCGCGGGTCGCCCTTGGCGACTGGCAAGTTGATGACCTTCTGCGGCAGCGACCTCGACAGCGAAGGCCACGACGTCGGCCCGTACCAAGTCGTCGGCTGTCGCGCCGGCCGATTTCGCGGAGGTGAGATCGGTGACGAGCTCATTGACGAGTCGTCGCCGCTCAGTTGGCCTCAGCCCGAGTCTGATCCAGCACTCCTCGACGCGGTCGACAAACTCTGCAATGCGGTTGTCGTCGTTCATCTGCGCTCCTCAATCAGTTGTGAAATTCGCTCATTGACCTCGCGCCACTGCTTGGTCCACTCCCGGAGGGTGAGGCGTCCTTCGTCCGTCAAGCTCAATACGTTGCGAGCCGGACCGCTGCCGCCGGGCTGCAAGTCCTGGGCCAGCAGTCCCTGGCGGCGCAATCGGCTCACCAACGGATAGACCGTCCCGTAGCTGGTTTGCGTGAAGCCGTGCTCTTGCAGGTGTTGCACAACCCCGTAGGCATGCAGTGGGTGACGGCTCAGGAGCGTCAGCACGCACATGTCGAGGGTTCCGCGCATGAGCAGGCTTTCTCGATCGACGATGACTGTCATGCGCCACACACTACTAGGTGGTGCACCCTAGTGGTAGGTCCGGTAAGCGATAACGCTTCGGTGACGGCGACGACCGCGACGGAGTGCGGGTGCCGTGCGGTCACCGCAAGCCATTCCTCATCCGGGACTTGGGGAAATCGTCGTCCTGAGCAGATCGCCGCGGCTGGGCAACGTGCAGCGCGTCCCATCACGTTCGAGAATGTCGGGTCGGAATCGCCGTTCGCGACCGTGAAGCGACGATCGCCGTCTCTCCGACCTCGGCCTGACCGTCCTGGGTCGGCAAACGGTTTCTGGGAGTGGACGGACACCGCCGTTTGGCTTCGACGCCAACCACGCCAAGGTCGCCTTGGTACAGACGCGACGACGGTGCGCGCACCTAGGGGACTCGCCGACAGGGCGGCCGCGGTGGATACTCGACTCATGACAGGTGCCGCAGTCGACCCGAGCACAGCGAACGAGTCCACTTCCGAGCCCTTCCGTCACCTGCCCGACGGAATAGCTTTGGAGGACACGGTCACTTCAATACGCGGCGATTCGCCGGCCGAGCCAGACGGTGGGCGCAATGCCTTCATCGCTGCGGCCCTGGAGGCCGGCGGCTGAAGGTTTCGCCGGGACCGCACGCCGCGCACGCTACCGAGAAATCAGTGCATTCCTAGGTACGCCTGCCGCCACCGTTTGGTGTCGTACCGGCTTCGACTTGCGGGACGTCCAGCCGATGACCGAGCGTGATGAAATGCGGTTGCGGACCGTGACTGCATCCGCTGTGGTTGCTGTCATGACGTTCTTGGTCCGGCCAGCAACCAACGCCGACTGGCCATCGATCTGGCCGATCATCCAAGAGGTGGCTGCGTCTCAGGAGACGTTCGCGATGGATGCGGCGCCGAACGAGCGCGATATGCGCGCATCGTGGATGACGCAGCACCCCGGCCGGGCGGTACTTGCCGTCGATGAACGGGGGCAGGTCCTCGGCACCGCCAACATGTACGCCAACCGCCCGAATCAGGGCTCGCACGTCGCGTCTGGCTCGTTCATGGTGGCGGCTCCGGCCAGAGGCCGAGGCGTCGGCCGCGCGCTCGTGCGCGACATGATCGACTGGACGACCGAGCACGGCTTCCGCGGCATCCAGTTCAACGCGGTGGTGGCCTCGAACGAGGGCGCTGTGCGACTCTACGAGTCAGAAGGGTTCAATATCGTCGGCGTCGCTCCCGGCGGCTTCCTTCACCCCACGCTGGGTCCCGTGGATCTCCTCATCCTCTGGCGAGACCTGCCCTGACGCTCCGCCACAGTGTCGCCGCACCCGTAGACGGATCCCGCTTCGGTGACGGCGACGACCGCGACGGAGTGCGGGTGCCGTGCGGTCACCGCAAGCCATTCCTCATCCGGAACCGTCCGGATCTGCGAGATGTCGTGCGTCGCTAACTCGACGATGGAGTCGGATGACTTGCCCCGCCTCGCAAGTCGCTTGAGACTGCGGGCTGACCAATCCGTCTACGTCGTCCTACCGATCAGTGATTGGCAGCGTGCCAAGTAGCGATCTGCTCGGCGGCCGCTTCGGGGGCGAGATGACGGTTGTCGATCCTCAGGTGCCTGTGCGCTACGAGCACCTCATCAGCGGGCAGAGAAACCGCCCGATCTGTGTTCATCAACCAGTTCTCGCGCTCATGCAGGTGTGCGTCAGACCAAGCTAGGTTGCGCTTGGACGGTTTGGCGAGGAGCCGGTCCTCTCCGCGGTTCCGCTCCAATCTCGTGTCGAAATCAGCGGCCAGTTCGACGAACGAGATCGGAAGGTGCGCAGCCGCGTACGGTGCCACCAGTTCACCTACCCATCGAGCGTCTTCGACGCCTCCAAGGTTCCAGACCATGGTCAGGATGAGGGCCACGTCCGCTGCGGCGGCCTCCTCGATCACGCGTCGCCGGAACTCGCCGGTCAGCGCACGGAACGGCGGAGTGCCCATCCCGAAGACGTCAGCAAGCGGCTCGATGGTGTGGTGGTTCAGGAACAGTTTGAAGTCGCTGCGCTCGCACACGGCGCGACCCACCGTCATCTTGCCGACGGCCGGTGGCCCGAATATCACCATCAACGCGCCCTCAGCCATGGCTTCACGCTATCGGGCCCGGCGCTGTCTGGGCGCGGTGCCGGCCGCCTCGGGCGCGGTCAGCCCGTCCAGGACGGACAGCGCGATCGCCTCTTGGTGCAACGCGCTCAGGAGCGGCCAGGCTGCGGCGATGTCGACTCGGTGGGCGACCAGGTCAGGATGCTGATCGGCGCCAGCGGGACCATGGACTTCAGCGAGACGGACCGACGACCTCGTGCCGGCTGTCTCGTCGTCGGCCGTTTTGGAGGGTCTTGCGTGCCACCCCGAAGAGCCAGGCACGCGCCGACGAAAGGTCGGCCGGGACATCGTCCAAGCGGCGCCACGCCACAAGCGCCCACCCGTCGGTCAGGGATCGGCTCGCCTGGACTCGAGCAACGACGGGACCTCTCGGTCGACGGTCGTGCGTGGGACGGAGTGGAACGTGCGCTACAGCCGTTGTAGGGACCCGACAACCACGTTTCTGGAACCGACGCTGCGCCAAAATCCCGCCCGAAACTCCTTGAGTCCGCGAGGTTCAAGTTCAATCGAACAGGTAATCGGTCACCTCTACGCCCCCGACCAGGCTCCA
>JBDSPC010000462.1:0-4336 GCA_039914485.1 Nocardioides sp. | reverse complement strand
TGTGGGACACGCTGCTGCCGTTCTCCGACTACGCCTTCAACAAGGCCCACTCCGCGGCCTATGGCCTGGTGTCCTACTGGACGGCCTACCTCAAGGCCAACTACCCGGCCGAATACATGGCCGCGCTGCTGACCTCGACGCGCGACGACAAGGACAAGTCGGCGATCTACCTCAACGAGTGCCGCCGGATGAAGATCCAGGTGCTGCCGCCCGACGTCAACGAGTCGCACGCCAACTTCACCCCCGTCGGCAACGACATCCGCTTCGGCCTCACCGCGATCCGCAACGTCGGGGTCAACGTCGTCGACGGGATCGCGACGGCACGCCAGGAGAAGGGTCGGTACGCCGACTTCAACGACTTCATGGACAAGGTGCCCGTCCACGTGTGCAACAAGCGCGTGATCGAGTCACTGATCAAGGCCGGCGCGTTCGACGAGATGAAGCACAAGCGGCGCGCGCTCGTCACCATCCACGAGATGGCCGTCGACCAGTACATCGACATCAAGAAGAACGAGGCGATCGGCCAGGACTCGCTCTTCGGCGGCCTCGACGAGGCCGACGGTGGGTTCGGCGTCAACGTCGCGATCCCCGAGATCGACGACTGGGACAAGATGACGCTCCTCGGTCACGAGCGCGAGATGCTTGGCCTCTACGTCTCCGACCACCCCCTGCTCGGCCTCGAGCACGTGCTGCAGCAGGGCACCGACTGCACCATCGGGCAGCTGATGCTCGACGAGGAGCGGCAGCACGGCTCCACGCTGACGATCAGTGGCCTGGTCACCAGCGTGCAGCGCAAGATCACCAAGAAGGGCGACTCCTGGGCGACGGTGACCCTGGAGGACCTCGACGGCGCGATCGAGGTGCTGCTGTTCCCGAGCGCCTACCAGCTCGCCTCGCCCCACCTCGTGGAGGACGCGATCATCCGCGTCAAGGGCCAGCTCTCCCGCGACAAGGACCAGCCCGAGCTGCGCGCGCAGGAGGTCAGCGTCCCCGACCTGTCCGACGGCCCGTCCGGCCCGGTCACGGTCAACCTGCCGCAGACCCGGATCAACCCGGGTGTCGTCGACAGCCTCAAGGACGTGCTCGCCACGCATCCCGGCGTCACCGAGGTGCTGCTCAACGTCCGCATGCGCGACAAGACGATCGTGCTCAAGGTCGGCGACCACCACCGGGTCACCCCGTCCCCGGCGCTGTTCGCCGACCTCAAGCAGCTGCTCGGCCCGGGGTGCCTGACCTGATGACGAGTCGCGCGGGTGCGGCCGTCCAGGCCGTCGGGTTCGTCGCTGCGTTCGCGCTGTCCGGCGCGCTGGCGGGCGTGGTCTGGGAGCGTCTCTGGGACGCACCCGTTGGAGTCGCCTTCGAGGACCAGTGGTTCCTCGAACCGGCCGGACCCGACTACTCCTTCTCCGGCACAGGTTGGTACGTCCTGGTGGCGCTCGTCGCCGGAGCGCTGACCGCCTTCGCGCTGGGCTGGTTCTGGCCCCGGCACGAGCTGGTCAGCGTCGCTGCCTTCGTGGTCGGCTCGATGCTGGCCGCGTGGGTGATGTTCGAGGTGGGGCACGCCCTGGGGCCGGGGGACCCGCAGCTGCTTGCCGCCGGAAAGCCGGACCTGACGGCGATCCCCAGCGATCTCACCCTGGCCGGGGTGGACGGGCAGCCGCGGCTGTTCCGGCTCGACTCGAGCGCGCTCGCGGCCTACCCGATCGGCGCGATGTTCTCCTCGATCTACGTCTACCTCGTCGCGGCCGGTCGACGATCAGGACGGCGTTCCAATCAGGGATCTGCGGCGGTTCGGACCCCTTCTGCTGGGTAGGCTGAGCCCCGTCACGCATCCAGTTGTTCTCGACGGGGGTTCACATGTCCAACACCACTCCACCAGGTCCCGGCGGCCCGGAATTCCTTGAGTCGTCCGCGGGGTCGCCCGTCGTCTCCGAGGAGCGCTCGACCGACAACCGCAAGCGGCTGCTCGCCCTGGGTGGCCTCGTGGGCGTCCTGGCCGTCGGCGGCGGCGCGGTCTGGACCGCGACCTCGTTCCTGAGCACCGGTGCACAGCCCGCCGAGGCCATGCCGGCCGGCACCCTGGGATACGTCAGCATCGACCTCGACCCCAGTGGCGGTCAGAAGATCGAGGCGATCCAGACCCTGCGCAAGTTCCCCGCGTTCAAGGAGGAGATCGGTCTCGAGACCGACGACGACCTGCGCGAGAAGCTGTTCGAGGAGATCGTGAAGTCGGGCGAGTGCGAGGGCCTCGACTACGCCAAGGACGTCGAGCCGTGGCTCGGCGACCGGGCAGCGGTGGGCGCGGCCGACCTCGGCGGCGACACGCCTGCCCCGATCGTGGTCGTCCAGGTCAAGGACGCCGGCAAGGCCGAGGCCGGCCTGGACCGGCTCCTCGAGGTGTGCGGTGGCGGCGTGACGAGTGATGCCGAGGCCGACGAGGAGATGGGCGGCTGGGTCGTCTCCGGCGACTGGGTCGTCATCAGTCAGACCGAGGCCGACGCCCAGAAGGTCGTCGACGCGACCGAGGAGGGCTCGCTGGCCGAGGACGCCGACTTCAAGCGGTGGACCGCCGAGGCGGGCGAGCCCGGCATCATGAGCATGTACGCCGCACCGGCAGCCGGCGAGTACATGTCCCGCTACCTCGGGGACATGGCAGGGATGGGTGCGGCGTTCGGCATGCCGGTCCCGGGTGAGGAGTTCGACTCCGGGTCGAGTGGCTTCTCCGAGAGCATGCCCGGCGAGGAGCCGAGCGTTCCGCCGGAGATCGAGCAGGCGTTGGCCGACTTCGACGGGGCGGCCGCGACCATGCGCTTCGATGACGGAGCCGTCGAGCTGGAGATGGCCTACTCCGACTACCAGAAGGACCTGACCGAGAACTTCCTCGGCGCCGGCGGGGTCGAGATGGTCGAGGGGCTGCCCGACGACACGGTGGCCGCCTTCGGCCTCGGCTTCACCGATGGCTGGGCGCAGGCGATGCTCGACTACCTCGAGACGAGCAGTGGCGATGCGATGGACATGGACGAGCTGATCGCCGAGGCCGAGGCCGAGACCGGTCTCGATCTGCCCGCCGACATCGAGACGCTGCTGGGCGAGGGCATTGCTGTCGGCCTCGGCAGCGGCATCGACGCCGACGCCATCGTCAACGGCGGCCCGGAGGAGCTGCCTCTCGGCATCAAGATCAACGGCGACCCGCAGGAGATCCAGGCCGTGCTGGACAAGGTCAAGGACCTCGCCGGCTCCGAGGCTGCGCCCTACTTCGAGGTCACCGAGAGCGACGGCTTCGCCGTGCTCGCGACCAACGACGAGTACAGAGCAGCCATGGAGTCCGGAGGCTCGCTCGGTGAGACCGAGGCCTACGACACGGTGATCGAGGACGACGCGGTCAGCGTGCTCTTCGTGAACTTCAACGGTGACGACGACTGACTGACCCGGGTGAGCAAGGACGAGCCCGAGCTCAGCGAGAACCTCACGCCGCTGTCGGCGGTCGGGATCAGCGGCTGGATCGACGGCGACGTCATCCACGGCGTCTACAAGGTGACGACCGACTGACCCAGCGCCAGACAGCTCTACCGGCCGATCTGGGCCGTGATCGCATCGGTGATCGCGACCAGGTCGGCCGGAGTCATTTCCAGGTCGAGCCCGCGGCGCCCGGCCGACACGAAGACGGTCGCGTGCCCCTGCGCGGACTCGTCGAGCACGGTCCGGTGGGACTTCTTCTGCCCGACGGGGGAGATGCCGCCCGCGACGTACCCCGTGGCACGTTCGGCTGCGCCGACCTCGGCCATCACGGCCTTGCTGCCGCCCAGTGCCCGGGCGAGTGCCTTGAGGTCGAGCTGTCCGTCGACGGGCACGACCCCGACGACCAGTGCGCCGTCGAGGTTGGCCAGCAGGGTCTTGAAGACCCGGGCGGGTTCCACGCCGAGGGCCTCGGCGGCTTCGAGGCCGTACGACGCCGCGCGCGGGTCGTGCTCGTAGTGGTGCAGGTCGAACCCGATCCCGGCAGCCGTCAGCGCGAGCGTGGCCGGGGTGCCGCCACCGGCGGCGTGCTTCTTCTTCGCCATGGTCCTAGTTGGGGGACCAGGCGGTGCGGGCCACGTCGGTGGCCGGCAGGGACGGGATGACGTTGATGGCCCGCAGCTCATCACGCAGCAGCGTGGTCACCAGCTCGAGCCGAGCCTCGGGGCTCTCGGCTTCCAGCAGCGACTGGCGTTCGGCCATCGGCAGCGGTGCGAGCGCGGCGAGGGTCCAGGAGAGGTAGCCGGGGTCGCGGGGCAGGCTGCCCGAGAAGGTCGTGCCCTGCATCGCGCTGACGGCCGCGCGATAGGCGGTGAAGGTG
>JBDSPC010000459.1:0-2916 GCA_039914485.1 Nocardioides sp. | reverse complement strand
CGCCGGACAGGATGCTGACCGCTCGCTGGGCCGCCTCGTGCTCCGCGGCGAACTCGCGCAGCGACTCCCCCCGCAGCAACGGGGTGTCACCGGCCGCCACGATCACGGTCCCGGTCGTCGTACCGGCGGCCTCGATCGCGACGCGGACCGCATGGCCGGTGCCGTCCTGTGTCTCCTGTACGGCGAGCACCGCACCGGGCACGAGGGCCTGGATGTGCGGCCCGACCTGGTCGCGCTGGTGCCCGACCACGGCCACGATCCGCTGCGGCTCCATCGCCTGCACGGCGATCAGCACGTGACCGATCATCGAGCGCCCACCGATCGGGTGCAGCACCTTCATCGTCTTGGACTTCATACGGGTGCCCCCGCCGGCGGCGAGCACAATCACGGTGAGGTTGTCCATGTCGGCAGTGTGTCAGGTGCTGGCTCAGGGCCATCCCTGATGGGTTCCGGGAGCCGCGGTCGCTAGCGTGGCCCGCGTGAGCGTCAACGAGGGACGAGTGATCGAGACCGGCGCGCTCACCATGCGCTTCGGCGAGGTCGAGGCGCTGACGTCTCTCGACATCTCCGTGGGCGAGGGCGTCACGGGCCTCGTCGGCGCCAACGGTGCCGGCAAGTCGACGCTGATCAAGATCCTGCTGGGGCTGCTCGAGCCGACCAGCGGCACCGCGAGCGTCCTCGGCCACGACATCGCTCGTGACAGCGCGGAGATTCGCCGACTCGTCGGCTACATGCCCGAGCACGACTGCCTGCCGCCCGACGTGAGCGCCAGCGACTTCGTCGTGCACATGGGCCGGATGTCCGGCCTGCCCGCGACCGTCGCCCGTGAGCGCGCGGCCGACATTCTTCGCCACGTCGGCCTCGATGAGGAGCGCTACCGCCAGATGGGCGGCTACTCCACCGGCATGAAGCAGCGCGCGAAGCTGGCGCAGGCGCTCGTGCACGACCCACGCCTCGTCTTCCTCGACGAGCCCACCAACGGTCTCGACCCGGCGGCTCGCGTCGACATGCTCCACCTCGTGCAGCGCATCGGCCGCGACTTCGGCATCGCCGTCCTGGTCACCTCACACCTCCTCGGCGAGCTCGAGAAGGTCAGCGACTACGTCATCGTCCTCGACGGCGGCCGCCTGCTGCGGTCCTCCGCGACGGCCGACTTCACCCAGCACACCGGCGGCCTGCTGGTCGAGGTGCTCGGGGGCGACACGGAGCGCGACCGGGTCGGGGAGTCGCTCGCGGCCGCGGGCCTCACCTGTCGTCCACGCGGATCGGTCATCGCCATCGATCCGCCACCGCCGGGCATCGCCGTACACGACCTGGTGCGGGACACCGCCGCGGACCTGGGTCTCGGGCTGGTGCGGATCCAGCCCGACCAGGCGCACCTCGAGGACGTCTTCCTGACCGAGGGAGCGGCTCATGTCTGACCAGACCGGGGTCATCCACGACATCGGCTACCGCGGCTACGACGGCGCCCGCGAGGGCACCCGCGTGCTGGCGACGAGCCTCTACGTCACCGGGGTGCGACACGCGTTCGGCCTCGGCCGCTCAGGTCGCTCGAAGGTGCTGCCGTTCATCCTCCTCGGCCTCGGCGCGCTGCCCGCGGTGATCATGATCGGCGTCGTGACCCTCGTCGGCCTGGACGACCTGCCCTTGTCCTACGCCGCCTACCTCAGCCAGATCCAGGTGCTGGTGACCCTCTTCGCGGCCGCGCAGGCGCCGGTGCTGGTCTCGCGCGACCTGCGCTACCGCTCGATCGTGCTCTACCTCGCCCGCCCGCTGTCCCCCGCGATGTTCGCGCTGATGCGCTGGGCGTCGCTGGCCACGGCGATCCTGTTCTTCACGCTGCTGCCGACGATCATCCTGTACGGCGGAGGGTTGCTCGCCGGGCTCGACTCCGGCCACGAGACGCCGATCTTCCTGCGGTCCGTGGCCCTGCAGGTGCTGCTGGCGGCCGTGCTCGCCGGCGTCACCGGGCTGATCTCCTCGGTCGCACTGCGCCGCGGCTTCGCCGTGGTCGCGTCGATCGTGGTGCTGGTCGTGGTGGCCGTGGTGGTGCGGATCATCCAGGAGATCGCCGACTTCGAAGGGATCAGGACCGCCGGCGAGGTGGCCGGACTCTTCTCCCCGTGGACCCTGCACAACGGCCTGGCCGAGCGCTGGAACGCCGGCGGCACCGCGGTGATCGAGATCAGTGGCGCATGGTCCGTCGCCTACCTCGCCACGGCTCTCGTCGTCTGGGCCGCCTGCGTCGCCCTTCTCGTGCGCCGCTTCGTGACCGTGGGTTCACGATGAACCACCCCACGAAACTGCTCGCTGCACTCGCACTTCCGCGGGGACCCCGATGAGCACCCTGGTCCTGGACAAGGTGTCCCGCTGGTTCGGCAACGTCGTCGCGGTCAACGACGTGACGATGACCATCGGCCCCGGCGTCACCGGGCTGCTCGGTCCCAACGGGGCCGGCAAGACGACGCTGATGGCGATGATGTCCGGCTTCCTCCCGCCCTCCTCGGGCACGGTCACGCTCGACGGCGAGCCGGTCTGGCGCCAAACGGATGCCTATCGGCAGATCGGGCTGGTGCCCGAGCGCGAGCTGAGCTTCGGCTACCTCACCGGGAGGCAGTTCGTGCGCGCCAACGCCGACCTGCACCGGCTGCCCGACGCGGCTGCCGCGACCGAGCGGATCCTCGGCGTCGTCGACATGGTCGACCCGGCCGGGCGGCGGATCGACACCTACTCCAAGGGCATGCGGCAGCGGATCAAGATCGCCGCCGCGCTCGTGCACGACCCGACGGTGCTGCTGCTCGACGAGCCCTTCAACGGCGTCGACCCGCGCCAGCGCATGCACCTGATGGAGCTGCTGCGCCAGCTCGGTGACGACGGGCGGACGGTGCTCTTCAGCTCGCACATCCTCGAGGAGGT
>JBDSPC010000457.1:0-4599 GCA_039914485.1 Nocardioides sp. | reverse complement strand
TCGCCTTGGTGATGCGGTCGCCCATCGCGAACGGGTAGCCCAGGATGCGTGAGGAGTCCGTGACGGCCTGCTTGGCCTTGATGGTGCCGTAGGTGACGATGTAGGAGACCCGCTCGTCGCCGTACTTGTCGGTGACGTAGCGGATGACCTCGCCGCGACGACGCTCGTCGAAGTCGATGTCGAAGTCAGGCATCGAGACGCGGTCGGGGTTGAGGAAGCGCTCGAAGATCAGGCCGTGCACGAGCGGGTCGAGGTCGGTGATGCGCATGGCGTAGGCGACCATCGAGCCGGCACCCGAGCCACGGCCCGGGCCGACGCGGATGCCGTTGTTCTTGGCCCAGTTGATGAAGTCGGCCACGACGAGGAAGTAGCCCGGGAAGCCCATGCCGGTGATGACGCCGACCTCGAAGTCGGCCTGCTTGCGCACGTCGTCGGGGATGCCCGCGGGATAGCGGACGGCGAGTCCGCGCTCGACCTCCTTGACCAGCCAGGAGTCCTCGTTCTCCCCCTCGGGACAGGGGAACTTCGGCATGAAGGTGCCGCTGCCCTCGGTGAAGGCGACGTCGCACCGCTCGGCGATCCACAGCGTGTTGTCGCAGGCCTCGCGGAGGTCGTACTTGTCGACCCAGAGCGAGCGCATCTCGGCGGGCGACTTGAGGTAGTAGCCGTCGCCGGAGAAGGCGAACCGCTGACCCGGGCCGTCGCCGGCCGGGATGTCCATCGTCGAGCCGGAGTTGATGCAGAGCAGGTGCTCCTGGGACTTCGCATCCTCCTGACGGACGTAGTGCGAGTCGTTGGTCGCGAGCAGCGGGATCTGGAGGTCCTTGGCCAGCTTGAGCAGGCCGTCGCGGACGCGGCGCTCGATGTCGAGGCCGTGGTCCATCAGCTCCATGAAGTAGTTGTCGCGACCCAGGATCTCCTGGTAGTCCGCGGCCGTCTGCCGGGCCGCCGCGTAGTTGTCGTGGCGCAGGTGGACCTGGATCTCGCCGCTGGGGCAGCCGGTCGTGCCGATGATGCCGGCGCTGTGGGCCGAGAGCAGCTCGCGGTCGGCGCGCGGGTGCTGGAAGAAGCCGTCGCGCCAGGCCCCGGTCGAGAGCCGGAACAGGTTGTGCATGCCCTCGGTGGTCTCGCTGAGCAGCGTCATGTGGGTGTAGGCACCGCGACTGGAGACGTCGTCGGGCCCGCCCTTGTAGAAGTTGACGCGCTTGCGCTCGAACCGGCTGATGTTGGGCGTGAAGTAGGCCTCCATGCCGATGATCGGCTTGACCCCGGCCGCCTTGCACTGGCGATAGAACTCGTAGGCACCGAACACGTTGCCGTGGTCGGTCATCGCCACGGCCGGCATGCCCAGCTCGGCGGTGCGCTCGGCGAGGTCCTTCAGCCGGGCCGCGCCGTCCAGCATGGAGTATTCGGTGTGCACGTGCAGGTGCGCGAAGCTGTCTGTTGAACCGACCGACATGAGCGGGTCTTCCACACCTTCCGGGGGGTCTGTGACGGGACGCTTTTCGGGCTGTGGCCGACGCGTCAGAGGGGGAAGAGCGCCAGCCTACGTCAGTCTGACAGGGCCCACCGACAAGACACTCGGACCGCCCTCACAGCCAGTCGATCGCATGCCCGTGACCGTGCGTGAGCGCCAGCGCGCGGCCGTCCAGGGCCAGCAGGAACCGGTTCACCGGCACGTTCAGGTCCCCCGTGATGCGCGGCAGCACGTGCGGTGCCTCGTTGCTCACCCAGCGACACTCCCCCGCGGCCACGAGGCCGTCCATCAGGTCGTGGAAGTGCTCTCGCTGCTCGACCTCGAGGTAGGCGATGACGGCCGAGTGGAACACCACCGGTGTCCCGTGCCGGCCCGCCTCGGCCAGCAGCGCCGGGAGCTCGTCGAAGAGGTCGCCCTTGATGATGGTCGGCGGGTCCTCGCAGGCGATCCGGACGGCCGCCTCCAGCCGGTCCCGTCTTTCCTGCTGCTCGGGCCACACCAGGTTGGCCAGCCATGTCATCGCGTCCTCGTCGCGTACGTCGAGCGGGTTCAGGTCTGCGCCGCCCCGCCACGCGATCTCGGGGTGACTGCCCGGGACCGGCAGGTCGCCGGTGACCTCGGCCGTGAGCACCGGTCCCCCGCTTCCGGCGAGCGCACCGAGGGGCGGCCAGGCGTAGTCGTAGCGGTCGGGATACAGGCAGAGCCCGGCACTGGCGCCGACCTCGACCAGGCTCACGGGGCCTGCCGCAACGGCGATCCGGGCGAAGGCCGGAAGGAGGGTCGCGAGCCGGCCGACCTCGTTGGTCTGCGTCGCACGGTGTGTGATGGTCGCCTTGATCGCCACCTCGTGGTCGAGCAGCGTGCGGCGCAGCTCGGCGTAGTCGCTCGGGGCCCCAGCACCGTGCCATCGCGCTGCCGCGAAGACGAGGTTGGGCTGCTGCTTGAGCCGCGGCAGCTCGGCCAGCCAGGCGTGGATCTCCGGGTCCTCAGCCAACCCGGTGGCCCAGTCCACGAAGCAGGCGGAGTCGCCTTCGGCGTACGCCGCGAAGTTGCGGTAGCGGTCAGCAATGTCCCCGTCCAGCAGCATGAGGCCATAGTGCCGTGCCGGCCCGCCTGAACTTCCACTCGTGCGAGTGGAAGTTCATCAGCCCCTGAGCGCGGCGACCCGTCCAGGCATCTGAAGTTCCACTCGTGCGAGTGGAACTTCATCAAGGGGGTCGATCCCGGGGCACCGTCGAGGTGCAGGGAGGCTCACGTCGAGGCGTCCAGCGACTCGCTGATGATGGTGTGCACGATGCGCGCGACCCGCTCCGGGCCGAGCTCGGGCACGATCCGGGCGATCCGCTCGACGATCTCCCGCTCGCGCTCGGCGTCACGGGCCGGGTCCGCCACGGAGGAGGCTGCACGCTTGTGGTCGCGGACGGCCCGGGTCAGCGCCACGCGCCGGGCGAGCACATCGCCCAGCACCAGGTCGGCGTCGTCGATCAGCGAGCGGTAGTGGGCCAGCGGGTCGGCCCCGGGCCACACCATCTTGATGTCCGGTGCGTGCTCCTCGTTGGCTGCACCATCCGTGCGCTCGAGCTCGACCAAGCCATGGCGCCGGTAGAACGCGCGCGCCGGTGCGTTGACCTCGAAGACCCAGAGTCCGAAGCCGTCGGGTCGCACGGACTTGGCCAGGTCGAGGAGGGTGGAGCCGATGCCGCCTCGTTGGGCACCGGGGTCGACGTACAGGCCATCGAGCCACGTCGGGGTCAGGTTGGCGAAACCGACGATCGAGCCAGCGGACTCCGCGACCCAGACGTCGCGCTCCGACAGGTCCCAGCCACCGACCCAGGCGCGTACGCCGTCGGGCGGGTGGATCCCGGGTGGCATCGCGGCGACGGCGCGGGCCGCGAGGTAGACCTCCGCGACCGCCAGCAGGTCGGCGTCCGTGGCCGGCCTGATGGTTGTGTCAGCGCTCATCTCGGATGACCTCGAGGGCGTGGGCAAGGTCATCGGGGTACGTCGACTCGTATTCCACGTAGTCGCCGCTGTCCGGGTGCTCGAAGCCGAGCTTCAACGCGTGCAGCCACTGGCGCTCGAGCCCGAGGCGCTTGGTCAGCGTGGGGTCGGCGCCATAGGTGATGTCGCCGACGCACGGGTGCTTCAACGCGGCCATGTGCACGCGGATCTGGTGCGTGCGGCCGGTCTCGAGGTGGATCTCCAGCAGCGAGGCGAAGCGGTGGGCCTCGAGCGTCTCGTAGTGGGTCACGCTGTGGCGACCGTCGGCCATCACCGCGAACTTGTAGTCGAACTTCGGGTGCCGGGCGATGGGCGCGTCGATCGTGCCGGTCAGTGGGTCGGGATGGCCCTGCACGAGCGCGTGGTAGGTCTTGTCGACCGTGCGGTGCCGGAAGGCGTTCTTCAGCACGGAGTAGGAGTGCTCGGACTTCGCGATCACCATCACGCCCGAGGTGCCGACGTCGAGGCGCTGGACGATACCTTCGCGTTCCTTGGCACCCGACGTGGAGATCCGGAAGCCGGCGCCCGCGAGGTGGCCGACGACCGTCGGGCCGGACCAGCCGGGCGAGGGGTGCACGGCCACGCCGACGGGCTTGTCGATCACCACGATGGCGTCGTCGTCGTGGATGATCTTGATCCCCTCGACGATCTCGGGGACCACCTCGAGCGGATCGGTCTCGGCCGGGATCGAGACGTCGAGCATCGAGCCGGCGTGCACGCGATCGCTCTTACCCACGGGGGCGGAGTCGACCTGGACGAGGCCCTGGGCGATGAGGTCGGCGGCCTTGGTGCGGGACAGGCCGAACATGCGGGCCATCGCGGCATCCACGCGCTCGCCGGCGAGACCCTCGGGCACGAGCACGGTCCGGTGGTCGGAGTATTTGCTCATGCGCGTACTCGCTTCGCTCCGTGCGCACATGAGGCACGAATCGCGCTGTGTTGGATGATTCGCTCGCTTCGCTCGCTCATGCGTCGCTCTCGTCGGTGGTCTCGGAGATGCGCTCGCCTCGCAAGGTCACACCGCGCAGGCTCTGGAGGATGATCACGATCGCGGCGCCGATGATGCACATGTCGGCGACGTTGAAGACGGGCCAGTTGGGCAGCATGAGCCAGTCGATGAC
>JBDSPC010000405.1:0-5378 GCA_039914485.1 Nocardioides sp. | reverse complement strand
GCCCAGGTGGAGACCGCCGTCAACCGGGCCACGGCGTCCCTGCTGACCGGCGACGCCGCGATCGCCGAGGAAGTGATCAGCGCCGACCAGGCCATCGACGCCGTCCGCGAGAAGGTCGAGGACAACGCCTTCGCGCTGCTCTCCCTCCAGCAGCCGGTGGCCGGCGACCTGCGCGTGGTCGTCTCCGCGCTGCGGATGGTCAGCGAGCTGGAGCGGATGGGCGACCTCTCGGTCCACGTCGCCAAGATCGCGCGCCTGCGGGTGCCGAACATCGCCGTACCCGAATCGATCCGCGAGACCATGGTGAAGATGGCCGAGGTCGCCGAGGACATGGTGAGCCGGGTCAAGTCGATCATCTCCGACCGTGACGTCGAGGCCGCGATCGAGCTCGGCCGCGACGACGAGATCATGGACCAGTTGCGCCGCAAGAGCTTCGCCGAGCTGCTCGGTGACGACTGGGAGCACGGGGTCGAAGCGGCTGTGGACATCGCGCTGCTCGGTCGCTACTACGAGCGGATCGCCGACCACGCGGTGTCGGTCGCCAACCGCGTCGTCTTCGTCGTCACCGGCGAGCAGGTTTCGCGCAGCAAAGGTTGATCCTCAGGGGTCGGTGCAGACGTCCTGGTGGGGCAGGTCGCCGAAGGCGTCGCGCCACTCGGCCTCGGTGAGCTCCCGGCCTGCGGCGCGGCAGGCGAACTCGATCGCCCGGTCCGGGTTGGGATCCCACACGTAGAGCGCCGGCTCCGCGCCCGTGGGTGCCAGGACGACCGTGCCGTCGGGCCTGAACCCGGCCCAGGGCGTGCCGGCGTTCGGCAGCGAGACCCGAGCCAGCTGGGTAGCGGTCTCGCTGTCCCAGAGCACGACCGATCCGTCCTCGGCGCCGGTGATCAGGCGGGAGCCGTCGGTCGAGAACGCGATCGATGAGACGTTGCCCGGGTGGGCGATGACGAACGGGCGCACCGGCTTGCCCTTCACCAGGTCGAGGAGGAGGACCTCGCCACCCTCGATCCCGGTGACCACGGCGCGATCACCGGTGGGCGACATCACTCCCCAGTTGCCGTAGAACCCGAGCTCACCCGCATGAGTCACCACACCCTGTTGCAGGTCGAGTAAGGCCCATCCGCTCGGCCAGGACGACCAGAACAGACCAGCAGGCTCGGTGGAGGTCACGACGAAGGCGGTGTGATTGTCAGCTCCGACCCCCACCGAGACGACCGAGGCGTCGAGCCTGACAGGGCCCGCCAATGGCTCGAGGCTGTCGGCGTCGAGCAGGGTGACGGCTCCAGTCAATTCGGCGGCGACGGCGACCGTGCCGTCCGGCGAATAGGCCACGTCCGCGACCAAGCCACCCATCTGGCGGGTTTGCATGGGGCGGGCCGAGAGCGCGTCGTACTCGCGAATGACGTTCCCATCGGCTCGTAGAAAGGTGGGCCGGTCCGCTCGCCAGCTGCCGGCGCCGTTGGCGACTCCCCGGATCTGCTTCGGTGATACTCGGGTTCGGCGCCGGTCGACGTCGAGGAACACGTAGGAGTCCTGCGCGCAGGGCATGTACATGACACGGGCTGCGCCGGGCGCCACGTTGGCAAAACAGCTCCCCATGGCGTCTCGCCCGGGCCAGGCGAGCGCTGGCACCGGGACGCGACCCAGATAGCGATTGCGGCCGCTGACGTCCCAGCGCCGCAGGGAGTCGATGGCCTGGTGCGCCTCGGCAGTCACGATCGTGCGTCCGGCGGCGTCGAGGTCGACGGCCAGGGCGCTCCGGCCAGTGAGGGAGAGGTCGGCCAGCAGTCGGCCGGTCGCCACCTCCCAGACCCGGGCGGGCCGAGGGGCACCCCAGTCGCTGGTGAGGAGTCGGCTGCCATCGGCGTCGAACCGCACATTGGCGACGTCCGACCCCTCACCCAACCGACGCACCTCTCGCAGCGAACGGGTGTCGACCAGCGCGGCGCCCCGGCCGGCGCCGGCACCGAAGGCCAGCCACCTGCCGTCGGGGCTCAGCTCGATGGCGGTGTCCCAGCCAAGGGGACCGGGCAAGAACGCAGCACGTTCGCCCGTGCGCAGGTCGTGGACCACCCCATCCGGCAGTGAATACAGGCGGCCGCCATCCGGGCTCAGTGCCACGAACGGCCGCCCCCCGTCCATCAGCCTCACCAGATCTGGCCTGCTCGGGCGGTCCAGCCGCCACACGGCGGCCCAGGTGGAGTCGACCTCCAGGGTGTCCGCGCCTCTCGTGAGCTTCTGCAGAGCTGCCGTCACTGCGCGACCGTCCTCGCTGTAGGCGACGTCGGCTGCGCGCCAGGCCGCTCGGGGCAGCCCACCCAGCCGGGTGCTGGTCTCCGCGAGACTCCGTGCGTCGAGCAGGGCGATCGGTCCTCGCGACAAGGCGGTCCTGCCCACGGCGAGCGTCTCCCCGTCGGGGCTGAACTCGATGGTCCGGGGCCCTGGATCTTCCCTGGCGGCGCCCGCCTGTGCTTTGGCCAGCACCTGTCCCGTCAGGACATCGAGCACCTGAACCCGGTGGTAGGCGTCGATGATGGCGACCGTTCTGTCGTCCGGACTGAGGTCCAACGACATGTGGTCCTCGCCGGTCATCTCCGCCGACGAGATGAGGGCGGGATTGCGGGAGAGCGCCCGACCCAGAGCCGCCGCCGACTCCGGGGAATCATCGAGGCGCGTCGCGGCCACCGCGAGCAGCAGCGAGAGATCGACGTCGTCGGTCGCCTCGGAGCGCAGGGCCGCCTGCCGGACCAGCGCTGTGAACTCGCCCTGCTCCGCGGCCTGCCTCGACGCCACCGCCCGGGCAGCGTTGTCCCCCGCGCGCTCCGACTGCACAGCGGCGACCCCTCCCGCCGCCAGCGCCAGCACGAGGAGCACGACGGCACCGGTCAGGACGCTGCGCAGGCGCCCGATCAGTCGGGCCTGCTCTCGCGCCCGCTCCTCGGCGCTGCGTTCCTCCAGCTCGGCCTGCTCCTGCGACGCGACCAGGAACGCTTCCTCGGTGCCTGTCAGGGTCGTCGTCGACCCGGCCCGCCAATCCAGGATGCGCGCCAGCCGGACTCCTCGGTACAGCTCGCTGTCGGGGCGCTCCATCGAGTCCCAGGCGTCCGCGGCGGCGAACAGGTGGTGCAGCATCCGCTGGCCCTCGACGTCGTCGTCGAGCCAGCCCCGCAGGCGTGGCCAGGCCCGGGCCAGCGCCTCGTGGGTGATCTCCAGGACCCCGTCGTCGCTCGTGACGAGCCGAGCCGAGACCAGCTGCTCGATCAGCTGGTCGCGCTCGGTGTCGGTGGCGACCATCCGACGTGGCACCCGGCTGCGCACCGGTTCGCCCTGGGGTCCGGGCGTGACGAGACGCAGGACCAGGTCGCGCAGGGTGTGTCGTTGCTCGACCTCGACCTTGGCGTACAGGGCCTCCGCAGACTGGGCAACGGCTCCGTGGATGGCGCCCGACGCGCGGTATCCGACGACGGTGAGCGTGTTGCCTTCGCGGCGGCGCCAGGTCTCGAGGAGCACGTGCGAGAGCAGTGGCAGTGCCCCCGGGTCGTCCTTGACCTCGCGCACCAGGAGGTCGACCAGTCCAGCCTCGATGACGAGCCCGGTCTGACGGGCCGGCGCCTCGATCGCCTGGGCCAGCCCCTCCTCGCCGAGGCCGCCGACGATGTAGAGCCCGCGTTCGACGAGACGGGCGAAGTCGCCGTACGCCGCAAGGGCGGCCAGGTGATCGGCGCGAAGCGCGATCACGACGGTGCGCGTCTGCGCCTCCTCCACGAGCAACCGCAGGAACTCCCGCTGCTGCTGCACGTTCTCGCACAGGGAGAAGAGCTCCTCGAACTGGTCGACAAGCAGGGTGGCCCCGGCCGGGCCACTGCCCAGCGCGGTCAGCGCCTCAACGGGGCGAGGACCCGGAGTGATCGTGACGGTCGGTGTGCCCCTCGCACGCAGCGCCGCACCCAGACCGGCGCGCATCAGGGAGGACTTGCCGGAGCCCGACGGTCCGACGAGCGCCAACAGGGTCGTGCGTCGCAACACCTCAAGGCAGGCTTCGACGTCGCCCTGTCGTCCGAAGAAGCGATCGGCGTCATCGACGTCGAATGCCTGCAAACCCTGGTAGGGACACGTGCTGCCGGAAGCCGTCACCGCGCCCCCGGACAGCAGGGACGGGTCCTGGCGCAGGATCGCCTGCTCCAGGGCGATGACGTCGGGCCCGGGATCCACCCCCAGCTTCGTGGTCAGCACCGTCCTCAGCTGGTGCAGGGTCCGAAGTGCCTCGCCCTGCTGGCCCGACTGGTACTGCGCGTGGGCCTGCAGGACCCAGCGGTGTTCACGCAGCGGAGCGGCGCGGACCAAGGCCTGGATCTCGGCGAGCACCTCCGAGTGCCGGCCGGTGCGGAGCAGCGCATCCACCCGGAGTTCCTCGGCCTCGAGCCGGACCTCGTGCAACCGGCGCGCCTCGCGCATTCCGGGCTGCCACTCCTCGAGGTCCGCGAACGCGTCGCCGTTCCACAGGGACAGTGCTTCGGTCAGTTGGTACGCCGCACGATCGGCCTGGCCGAGGGCGAGCAGCTCGCGGGCGCGTACGACCATCCGCTCGAAGCGTTGCGAGTCGAGCTGGTCCGGGGGGAGCGCGAGCACGTAGCCACGCGTCGAGGTCTCGATGGCATCGGGTCCCAGCACCTTGCGGAGGCGGACGATGCACCCCTGCAGGATCTTCTGCGCCGACGGGGGAGGGTGCTCTCCCCAAAGTGCGTCGATCAGCTCTTCGCTGCGGACGGGGTGACCCGCGCGAACGGCCAGGGCCGCCAGGACCACCCGGTCCCGCCGACTCAGATTGCCGGCGCCCGCCACGAGAAGGGGGCCGAGGACTGCGATACCCACGCTTTGAGAGTCGACCTGCCAAGGGCTGCGGTCAATGGCCGCGATACCCGAACGATACCGAGGCAGTACCGCCCCGGAGCGAGGTCGATACCCGCCGGTGACACAACGGAGGCAACCCGGGGCATCAGGCCCCGCTCTTCAAGGAGTCACCATGAACAGCTACTCGATCTCAGCGGACTCGCGTCGCTGGTGGTGGCCGTCGGCCGCCGCCGGCACAGCAGGCGCTGCCGCTATCGCCGCCATCCTTGTGCTGCCGGGGGCGGTGCAGGCGCGGCCGGAGCCGCTGCCGCCGGCGGAACCAGGCGGCTCGGTCTTCATCGGTGAATCCGTCGAGCGCCAATGCTTCATGCTGCGCTCGCCATGGAACGAGGCCCTGGACGGCCACCAGCCGCGTTGCTCGACGCCGATCACCGTGCCGGCCAGCGGGGGCATCGCGGTGGGGCCTGTCGCGGACGATTTCCGGCCCCGTCCCAACGCGTGGTGACGTCGTGGGACTGACCGGGGTC
>JBDSPC010000371.1:0-8333 GCA_039914485.1 Nocardioides sp. | reverse complement strand
CGGGGCAGCTGCTCGGCGAGATCGTACTCACGGATGCGGGGGGCCACCTCGCGGTCGGCGAAGTCCCGGACGAGGGACGTCAGCGCCTCCCGATCCTCCAGTGATGTCATCACCTAAGCTCCTTCATTGATCGTCTTTGATGTTAATCATAGTAAGAGATTTGCGTTTGGGCAAAGACTTCGCCCTCACAACGTCGCGCGCCGACCTGCCGCGGACGGCAATGGCTCGCCGTACGTGCACGTGCCGCGGTCGAGGACGACCTCGCTGCGGTGGTTCACGGTCTGGAACCGCGCGACGCCGTCACCCTCGACCCAGAGGTGGACGTCGAGCCGATCGCCCGGGACCACCGGCCGCGAGAACCGCGCACTCATGCCGTGGAAGCGGGACGTGTCGGAGTCGCACAGCGAGTGCACCAGCGCACGGCCCGTGAAGCCGTAGGTGCACAGACCATGCAGGATCGGCACATCGAAGCCGGCTCGCCGCGCGAAGGCGGGGTCGGCATGCAGCGGGTTGAGGTCGCCCGAGAGCCGGTAGACCAGCGCCTGGTCGCGGCGGGTCGCCATCGGGATCACCAGGTCGGGCTCCCGACTGGGAACGGCCTCGGGACCCGCGGGCCCACGACCCCCGCCCCAGCCGCCGGCACCCTTGACGAACAGCGTCGACACCGACCGAAAGACCGGCTTGCCCGTCTCCGGCTCGACGCCGCGGGTCGCCAGCTCGATCAGGGCGTCACTGCCCTTATCGTGGAGCCCGGCCACCTCGGTTGTCACCAGGACGAATCCATCGGGCGGAAGCGTCGCCTGCAACTGCACCTCTTGCGAGCCGTGCACGATCTTGGTGAAGTCGAGCTCGCCGAGCTGCGCGTAGATCTGCCGCAGCCGCGCGGCTATGACCACGGCATAGGTGGGGAGCACCTGCAGCAGAGCACCCTCAGAGCACTCCGTCGTCAGGTCGAGCTCATCGGTCGCATCGGCCGATCCCGCGCCGACACCGAGCGCGTACAACAGGCAGTCCCGGGTCGACCACGACTCCTCGACCGGCCCCACGGACCGTCCGATCGCTCCAACGTCGATCATGCGTCCTCCTCCCTTGCCGCCCCTCGCACCTACGAGGAGATCTATGCTTATCATTTGTAGGGATACCTCGGGTAGGTGAGTGGCCCACCTGCTGGAACACGCGGGTCCTCCGCGAACTCTCGTCCTGGAGGATGTGCGCATGGGTGCCAGCACGACCGCGAAGATCGCCGCGCAACTGCGTCCCGGCATGCGTGTGGCGATCGCCGACGGCGCGGGTGCCCCGCTGTCGCTGGTCGACGACCTCACCGAGGCTGCCCGGTCGGTCGGCGACATCTCGCTCGTGCTCGGCTGGTGCCTCGAGCTGCCGGTGCGCCTCGACCGTGACGCCTTCACCGACATCCGCACCGTGATGGGCGGCTTCGCGCTGCAGCCCGCGATCGACGAGGGCCTGGTGCACCGCATACCCGCGCGCCTGGGCGGTCTGCCCGCGCTGCTCACCGGACCGCTGCGGCCCGACGTACTCGTGGCCGGCCTCGCCCGTGACGAAACCGGCTGGCGCTGGGGCACCGAGGTCTCGTGGATGGCCAGCGTCGTCGACGCAGGCGTCCCCCTGCTGGTCGAACACAACGAGGGCCTGCCTCGAACGTCCGGCGACCCGGTCGTGCCATCCGAGCAGATGACCGTCGTCTCGCACGTCGAGCGCTCCCCCATCACGCTGCCGTCGGCCACCGTCGACGACACGTCCCGGCAGATCGCGGCCCACATCGCCGACCTCGTGCCCGAGGGTGCCTGCGTCCAGTACGGTCCCGGGCCGCTCGCCGACGCCGTGTTCGACGCCCTGACGGTGCCGATCCGCATCCGCTCCGGGATGGTCAACCAGTCCGTGCTGAGCCTCGAACGCCGCGGGCTCCTGCTCGACACCCCGGTGTCGACATACGTCGTCGGCAGCCCCGATGTCTACGCCTGGGCCGACGGGCGCGCCGTCACGACGCGCCTCGAGAACACCCACGACCTCGCGGTGGCCGGGGGGCGTCCCTTCGTCACGATCAACACCGCGCTCGAGGTCGACACCTCCGGTGCGGTCAACATCGAGGGCCTCGCGGGACGTGCGGTCGCCGGCCCGGGAGGCCACCCCGACTTCGCGCTCGCCGGCCATCGTTCCGTCGGCGGACTCAGCATCATCGCCACCCCCCGCGTGCGGCGCGGCCTTCGGACGCTCGTCGACCAGCTCACCTTCCCGGCGTCGACCCCGCGCAGCGACGTCGACATCGTCGTGACCGAGCTCGGGCGGGCCGATCTTCGCGGTCTCGACGACGTCGAGCGCGCAGCCGAGCTGGCACGCATCTGGTCCCCCGGCTGAGGCCCGTGCGAGCCGGTTCCGACGCACGGGACGAGATCTCGACGGCGTGAGAGCCGTCTCGCAGAGTGTGTGGACATGGAGACCTATGACGTCGTCGTCGTGGGTGCCGGGCCGACGGGCTTCACGCTCGCGATCGACCTCGGGCGCCGCGGCATCACGACCCTGCTGATCGAGAAGGACCCGACGACCAAGCACTACCCGAAGATGGACCGGTCGAACGCGCGGACGATGGAGATGTATCGCCGGCTCGGCATCGCCGACCGCGTGCGTGATCTGGGCTACTCGGCGGACAGCTCGATGGACGTCTTCATCACGACCCGCCTCGTCGACGAGCCGATCCTCGTGCTGCCGTACCCCACCGTGGCCGAGTGCCGCGCCCGCACCGCGGCGTCCACCGACGGGTCCGAGCCGCTCGAGCCGTACCAGCTGGTGTCGCAGAACGACCTCGAGCCGCTGCTGAAGGAGGTCGCCGAGGCGACGCCCGGCGTGACGGTCCGCTTCGGCTACGAGCTGGTCGACTTCGTCCACGACGCCGAGCGCGTCACGGCGACCGTGCGGACGTCCGACGGCACCGAGAGCCAGGTCGTCGGCTCGTATTTGGTGGGCTGCGACGGCGGATCGAGCACGACACGCAAGAAGCTAGGCATCGGGCTCTCGGGACAGGCCAATCTCCTCGAGCAGCGACAGGTGTCGTTCCGGTCCCCCGACCTGTACGACCGGATCCCGATCGGCAAGGGCCGCCATTACTACCTGGCCGACGAGCACGGCGGGGCCATCATCGTGCAGGGCAGCCAGACGATGTTCACCCTCAACGGGGCCCTGCCGCCCGACGCCGACCTCGAGCAGGCGGTCCGCGACCGGCTCGGCTT
The DNA here is from genome assembly GCA_039914485.1 of Nocardioides sp. Lineage (GTDB taxonomy): Bacteria > Actinomycetota > Actinomycetes > Propionibacteriales > Nocardioidaceae > Nocardioides. The sequence goes on along the minus strand of JBDSPC010000371.1, from coordinate 5,088 downwards.
CGACGTCGACTTGGAGATCACGGGCTTCACCGACTGGAAGCTGCACCTGCTGCTGGCCGACCACTACCGGGACGGGCGCGTGTTCCTCGCCGGCGACGCCGTGCACCTGGTCATCCCGACCGGCGGGCTCGGCATGAACAGCGGCGTCGGCGACGCGATCGACCTGTCCTGGAAGCTCGCCGCCGCGGTGCAGGGCTGGGCCGGACCGTCGATCCTTGACAGCTACGAGGTGGAGCGGCGCCGCGTGGGCGCGCGCAACGTCGAGGCAGCCGGCTGGGCCGCTGAGGGGATGTTCCGGTGGCGACGGCTGTACGAGCCCGCCGTGTGGGACGACACCCCGCAGGGCGAGCAGGTGCGGGCGGCGATCGCCACGACCGCCGACCAGTACCACCGCCGCGTGCACGAGATGGTCGGAGTCGAGCTCGGCTACTCGTACGCCGGATCGCCCGTCATCATGACCGAAGCCGATGATCCGGGCACGTGGGACACCCGCATCTACACTCCGTCGACGCGCCCCGGAGTCCGTGTCCCGCACCAGTGGCTCGGCGACGGCCGTGCCCTCCACGACGTCCTGGGCCAGGGCTTCACGATCCTCGACCTGACTGGTGACGCCGACGTGGAGCCGCTCGAGAAGGCCATGCTGTCTGCCGGTGCGCCCATCGACGTGCTCCAGCTCGACGAGCCCGGCGTACGAGCGACCTTCGGCTGCTCCCTGCTGCTGATCCGGCCTGACCTGCACATCGTGTGGCGCGGCGACGAGCTGCCCGACGACGTCAGCCAGATGGTTGGGGTCGCCACGGGTCACACCCCGTCCACGGTGCCGACTGCGGGGGCACCGTCGTGACGGCGCTTCCCGGTGCCGTCGACGTCGTCGTGCTCGGGGCCGGCATGGCGGGGCACGTCGCGGCGCTCGGAGCTGCCGAGGCAGGGGCCTCGGTCCTGCTGCTCGAGAAGGGCCCGTCGTACGGCGGCACGTCCGCCCTGTCAGGGGGCGGGATGGTGTTCGCCGGCACAGACCTGCAGGCCGCGGCCGGTGTCGAGGACGACGCCGAGGCCCTCCGGGACGAAATCTGGCGGGTCGGCCGTCGGCGCAGCGATCCCGAGATCGTCGACGTCTACGTCCGTCACCAGCTCGAGACCTACGAATGGCTGCGCGACCGCGGCCTCGAGTTCTTCTACGACCCGGCGCCCCACGTGCGCCGCGTCCACGCTGTGACCCCGGGCCGGGCCCTCGATCTCCTGCACGGTCAGGTCGACACCTACCCGTCCATCGCCTATCGCTCCGCGACCCGCGCCGAACGCCTCGTCAGGGCTGCGTCGGGTGCGGTCGCGGGCGTCGTCGTGCACGACCAGAGCGGTCGCCACACCGTCGAGGCGGCACGGGGCGTCGTGCTGACGACAGGCGGGTTCGCCCGCGACGACGAGCTGGTGACGACATTCGCGCCGCAGTGGCTCGGCGCGGCGCGGATGGGCGGCGAGCACAACACGGGCGACGGCCTCCGGATGGCGATGGCACTGGGTGCCGGGCTGGTCGACATGGCCGAGATCGAGGCGAGCTTCGGTGCGTCGATCCGGCACTACCCCGACCTGTCGCCCCACCCCGAGACCACCGAGCGCCTGCTGTTCCCCAACCTCGCCGGCGCCATCATGGTCAACCTCGAGGCGCGCCGGTTCACCGACGAGTCAGTGAGCTACAAGATCCTCGCGTCGCTGTGCGCCGCCCAGACCGAGGGCATAGCGATCCAGGTCTTCGACCAGACGGTCCTCGATCGAGGGCTGACCAACGAGGGCCCACTGGACCTCGCCCACGCCCTCGCCGAGGGCGACCTGAGGCACGCCGGCACCTTGGCGGCGCTCGCCTTGGACGTCGGTCTCGACCCCGAGGCGCTCGACGCGGCCGTCCGCACCTACAACGCGTCGATCACCGACGGGACGGTCGACGAGTTCGGGCGCGGCGACGACCGGACGCCTCTGGCCCGGGCACCGTTCTACGCCTACCCGAGCAGACCGGCCCTCACCACCACGTACTGCGGAGTGGCCGTCGACCGCACCCTCACGGTGCTCGACGTGTTTGGGGACCCGATCCACGGCCTCCACGCGGCCGGCGAGATCGTCGGCGGTCTGCACGGAGCCGGCTACTACAGCGGCACCGCGCTCGGCAAGGCGGCCGTCTTCGGACTCGCCGCCGGACGTGCTGCGGCGACCAGGGAGGTCGCCCCGACTGCCGGGGGCGACCCGCCGTAGGCGAAGGGCATCGATGCCACACGCCGGGCCGCAGATTCATGTCGGCCTGATGGAGGAACACGGGGTGGTAGGGCGGGTGCTTGCGGCGGCTCGCGGAGGGCTGCGACGGTGTACATCCCTGCGGGCCCCGCCCCGTCGACGGCGACGCGCAGCAGGTCACCGGTGCTGGCGGCCGATGAGGCGGTCACCGGCGCGCTGGTCGCACGACGAAGCCGGACTCGTCGGGCGTGGGGTGGATTCAGCCGACCGGACGCGCCGGCACGCAGGCCGCATCTGCGCAGTGGCTGCCGGTGATGACACGGGTCACGAGATGCTCCTGGGAGTTCGTGGGATGTGGTCGTACTGCTCACGCGAGTTCGCCAGCGCGAAGTACGTCGATGCGTCGCGGATCTGCTCGAGGTGCTCGGCCACGTCCGTCGCCGTCAGCGCCTCACTGCTGTATCCACCCGTCATGGCCGTGAAGATGCGGGCGACGCGACCACCGGCCGCGTGCAGCGCCTGGCCCGTCATCGAGCACCGCTCATGCGCCAGGTACATCACGACCGGTGAGATGTGGCGTGCGTGCAGCCTGTCCTCGTCGAGGGCCGGATCGATCCGGGTGAACCCCGTCCCCATCGCCGAGTAGGCGATGGGCGACACCGTGTTGATGCAGATGTCGACGTCGGCGTTGTCGGCGGCCGCCGACAGCGTCATGCCGAACACCGCCGCCTTGGCAGCGATGTACGGGAACGCACCCGGTGCACCGAACGCACCCACGCCCGAACCGGTGTTGACGATACGACCGTGGCCCTGGGTGCGCATGTGCTCGAGCGCCGCCTGCATGGTCCACGCCGTGCCGAGCAGGTTGACCTCGAGGCTGGTGCGCAGCTGGTCGGTCGTGACGTCCTGCAGCGCACCGGTGACCCCGACGCCTGCGTTGTTGACCAGGGCGTCGACGCGCCCGAAGGTCTCGACCGTCCTGGTCACCGTGCAGACAGCCTCCTGCTCGATGCCGACGTCGCCGAAGGCGAGCGCCACCGTGTGGCCCTCGCGATTCAGCGCATCGACGAAGCTCTCCGCCTCGTGTCGTCGGTCGGCGTCGCCGGCCAGCGCGTTGACCATGACGTGGGCACCTGCGCGCGCGAGATCCTCGCTGTACTGCCGGCCCAGACCGGATGCGCCACCTGTCACGAGCACCACGCGACCCTCGAACCCCAGGTCGCCCGGAGCCGTCACGCTCATGGGAGGCCGCGACGGATCGGGTCGGTGCCGTCCCATCCATCGGCCGAGTCGGCGATCAGGCCGAAGCTGCGCATCCGCTCCGTCGAGCTCTCGGCGATCTCGACGGCGGTGTCAGGGAGCAGGGGATCGCTCAGGTAGGCGAATCGACCACGCGCGGTCCTGCCCGACTGCCCCACCACCAGCCCGCGCCCTGCCGCGGCCTCGAGGGTCGCGTCGTAATCGCCCGGCCACGTCGCCCAGTGCTGCAGGCCGCCCCCGGTGCGGGCGAGGAACCGCTGGAACAGACTGGGAGCGTCGTCGAGCTGTTGAATCAGCTCGATCTGCACCGTGCCGCTGTTGGCGAGCGCGATCGAGAGCGTCACCGGGCGGGTCGGCATGCCGTCGAGCTCGAAGTCCTCGAGCACGAGCTCGTCGACGACGTGGAAGGGACCCAGGCCCCAGTGACCGACCCAGTGGTCGAGCGCCGCTCCGAGGTCGGGCACGACGTAACCGAGCTGCCGCACCGGCCCGAAGACCGTGCTCACGGGTGCGGCACCCACGGCCAGTACTTGGCGGTCGCGCCGCCGTCAACCGTGATGTTGCTGCCGGTGATCATCGCCGAGTCGTCCGACGCCAGGAAGACGACGGACGGCACGTAGTCGCTCGTCGACGGCAGGCGGTTCATCGGCATCTGCCCGTAGAAGTCGTTGGAGTATTCGTTGTCCGGCGACTTGGCCCCGCGCAGCATGGCCTCCATCGCTGGATCCTCAGGTTGGGTGGCCGTGGGAGTGAACCCGTTGACCCGGATGTCGTGCGCAGCCAGCTCCATCGCGGCCGACCGGGTGAAGTTGATCAGACCGCTCTTGGCCGTCGAGTAGCCGATGTTGCCGGCCTGACCCTGCCATGCAGCGGTCGACAGCACGTTGATGATGCTGCCGCCCCGCCCGGCTTCGATCATGGCCCCGGCGGCTGCCCTGGTGAAGACCAAGGCACCCGTCAGACAGATGTCGACCTGGCGGCGGAACTCCTCGACCGGCATCGTCATGACGCCCTTGTGGTTGAACATCATGGCGTTGTTGACCAGGACGTCGACCCTGCCCCACCGCTCGGTCGCCAGGCGCACGACCTCGTCGGCGTGCGCGGGGTCCGTGACGTCACCCGCGACCGCGAACGCCTCGCCACCGGCCTCGACGATGCTGGCGGCTGTCGCCTCGGCCACAGCCTGCACCAGGTCGGTGCAGACCACCCTGGCGCCCTCGTCGGCCAGGCCGGCCGCGAGGGCGCCACCGATGTTGGCGCTGGCACCCGTGACGATCGCGGTCCTGCCCTCCAGACGGTTCACAGGATGATGCTGACCTTGCCGTGCGGTCGCAATGCGTCCAGCACCATGACCGACTTGCGACTGACGAACCGGAAACCGGTGACCTCGTCGCGCTCCATGATGTGCCGGTACTGGCCGACGTAGGTGTCCAGGACCCCCGAGCGCACGCGATAGACCGCGAAGTTGGCCAGCACGTGCAGGCGGTCGTCCGCAGCCTCCATCACCCGCACATTCGAGATCATCCGCCGGGTCGCCGAGTGCGGGTACTCGGCGTGGGCGGCCCGGGTGAGTAGCGAGTTGACTCGCTGCTCGAGCAGGAATCG
>JBDSPC010000361.1:0-6314 GCA_039914485.1 Nocardioides sp. | reverse complement strand
AGCAAGCGCATCGCGGCGCGCCACCGTTCGACGTACGACGTGACGCTGACGCCCACGCTCGCGACCGCCACCCCCACCGTCGGCCACCTCTCACCGAGCGCCGACTACGAGCAGATCATGGACCGGTTGCTCGACTGGGTCGCCTTCACGCCGCTCCAGAACGCGACCGGCGAACCCGCGGTCTCGTTGCCTCTGGCGACCACCTCGACGGGCCTTCCGCAGGGCATGATGCTGGGCGCCGGGAGGGGTCGCGAGGCCCGACTTCTCGAGCTCGCCTACGAGCTTGAAGAGGCCGTTCCGTGGCCCCGGATCCAGGACTGATCAGGGCTGCACAGACACGATTTCAGTTCCCGCTCAGCCCTGTGTATTCTTCTCCGTCGTTGCCCCTTTAGCTCAGTCGGCAGAGCGTCTCCATGGTAAGGAGAAGGTCTACGGTTCGATTCCGTAAAGGGGCCCTGGGTTGGAGTTCGTCGTAGTCTGGCGACATCCGCCTGGCGGCGGGGTAGCTCAGGTGGTTAGAGCACACGGCTCATAATCGTGGTGTCGCGGGTTCGAGTCCCGCCCCCGCTACCGAACAGCCTGCATTGATTCGCAAACTTCTAAGGACATCCCGTGGCCAGCAAGAGCTCTGACGTTCGCCCCAAGATCACGCTCGCGTGCGTCGATTGCAAGGAGCGGAACTACATCACCAAGAAGAACCGCCGCAACGACCCCGACCGTATCGAGCTGTCGAAGTTCTGCCCGCGCTGCCGCAAGCACACTGCGCACCGCGAGACCCGCTGATCCCAGCTTCCACGACGACCCGCCAGGCCTCCTGGCGGGTCGTCGTCATTTGATCGCAGCTGGATGATGTCCCCATGGACGTCCCCCCATCTCTCATCGACTGGGCGGGTGGCCCCGCTGCCTTCCGCCGGCTCATCGACGCCTTCTACGACCGTGTGGAGGCCGACGACCTGCTCTCGCCGCTGTTCCCCGGCGGCGTCCACGAGGAGCACCGCGACCACGTCACGACGTGGTGGATCGAGGTCTTCGGCGGAGCGGCCGACTACACCGCCCGTCACGGTGGCTACGAGCGGATGCTCGCCCACCACCGCGGTCTCGGCATCACCGCCGACCAACGGCTCCGGTTCGCAACCCTGATGAGCCTGGCCGCCGACGACGCCGGACTGCCCGCCGACCCGGAGTTCCGGGCGGCCTTCATGGGTTACGTCGAATGGGGGACCCGCCTGGCGGTTCACAACTCCCAGCCGGACGCCGACGTGGTCGAACAGGCCCCCGTCCCACGGTGGGGCTGGGGCGTGGCGCCGCCCTATCAGCCGTGACCCGGGACCAGTAAGTTGAGCGCCATGCCTGTCGACCAGTCCCTGGTGGGACGCGAGTTCCCCCCGACCAGTCAGCGCACGGTGACGACCGACGAGGTGGCCGCGTTCGCCACGGCGCTCGGTGCTGTTCCCGACGACACGGTGCCGCCGACGTACCCGATCGTGCTCGCCTTCGACGCCATGAACGCCTTCCTGGCCTCCGAGCAGATCGACCTGTTCCGGATCATCCACGGAGAGCAGCGCTTCGCCTACGAGCGCCCGGTCCGGATCGGCGACACCCTCACCGCGACCCTCACGGTTGCCTCGCTGCGCCAGATCGGCGGCGCCGACATCATCGGGACCAGCAGCGCCATCCACGACGCCGACGGCGCCCTGGTCTGTACGGCGAAGGCGACCCTCGTCCACACCGGTGGTGCCGCATGATCGCCGGCCTTGTGGTGGGCGCAGCGTTCGAGCCGATCACCTACCCGGTGACCCGCGCCGATCTGGTCTCCTACGCCGCGGCCGCCGGTGACCCCAACCCGATCCACCAGGACGAGGACGTCGCCCGCAGCGTCGGCCTGCCCGGCGTGATCGCCCACGGCATGCTCACCCTCGGCCTGGCCGGTCGTGCGGTCGCGACCTGGACCGACGGCGCCGAGGTCGTGGAGCTCGGCTGCAAGTTCACCAACCCGGTCGTCGTGCCGGCGGAGGGCTCGGTCGAGGTGGTGGTGTCGGGCTCGGTGAAGAAGATCGAGGACGGCCTGGCCACCCTCGCCCTCGAGGTGACCTGCAACGACGTCAAGGTGCTCGGGATGCCGAAGGCTGTCGTGCGTGCCTGAGGTCCTCGCCGACCACACGACCCTGCGACTCGGTGGACCGGCCCGGGACTGGGTGCGTGCGACCACCGAGCAGGACCTCATCGACGCAGTCTCGGCCGCCGACGCCAACGGCACCCCGGTGCTCGTCCTGGGCGGCGGCTCCAACCTGGTGATCGCCGACGAGGGCTTCGCCGGCCTCGTCGTCGAGGTCGCCACGACGGGCATCACGCCCGACACCGACGACTGCGAGGGCGTCTGCGGCGGAGTCATGGTCCGGGTCGCGGCGGGCGAGACCTGGGACGACCTCGTCGCCACCGCCGTCGAGCGCGGCTGGACCGGCGTCGAGGCGCTCTCCGGCATTCCCGGCAGCGTCGGCGCCACCCCGATCCAGAACGTCGGCGCCTACGGCCAGGAGGTCTCCCAGACCATCGCGTCCGTCCGCGTCTGGGACCGCACCCTCAGGGGCGTGCGCACCTTCACGGCCGCCGACTGCGGCTTCGGCTACCGCCACTCCCGCTTCAAGGCCGACGCCTCGCGCCACGTCGTGCTGACGGTCGACTTCCAGCTGGAGCCCGGCACCCTGGGCGCTCCGGTCACCTACGCCGAGCTCACCCGCACTCTGGGTGTCGAGGCCGGCCAGCGAGCGCCGCTGGGTGAGGTCAGGGACGCTGTCCTCGGCCTGCGCGCCGGCAAGGGCATGGTGCTCGACCCGGCCGACCACGACACCTGGAGCGCGGGCTCCTTCTTCACCAACCCGTTCCTCACGCCCGAGCAGGCCGCGGCGCTGCCCGCCGACGCCCCGCGCTGGCCGCAGCCGGACGGCACCGTGAAGTCCAGTGCCGCCTGGCTGATCGAGCGCGCGGGCTTCGCCAAGGGCTACGAGATCGGTGGCCGCGCCTCGTTGTCGACGAAGCACACGCTCGCGCTCACCAACCGTGGCGACGCGACCACCGCCGAGCTGCTCGCCCTGGCGCGCGCCGTGCGCGACGGGGTCGAGCACGCCTTCGGCGTGCGCCTGGTCAACGAGCCGGTGCTCGTCGGCTGCAGTCTCTAGGGATCAGAACGACGGTTCGCTGGTGTAGGAGCCGGTGTCGGGGTCGTAGCTCAGGTCGCTGCTGTCGCTGGTGGCGACGGCCAGGGCGATCACCGCCACGATCCCGATCACCGCGAGCACCAGCAGACCGGTGCCGATCATGCCCATGATCCGGCCCGCCTGGGCCTGGTCGCGCCCGGAGTAGCGTCCCGGGTTGGCGTCGATCTCCTTGACCGCGCGACCGCCGACCATCCACGCGAACGGCGCGAGCACGATCGGGATGCCGCACACGAACATGCCGCCCAGGGCGCCGATGCCCAGCACCATGGCTGTGGTCGCGGACGGGTGCGGAGTCAGCATCGCGCCGTACGTCGGCGTGCCGTAGGGAACCTGGCCGTAGGGCTGCTGCTGACCCCAGCCGGGCTGGCCCTGCGGTGCCTGGCCCCAGGCCTGCTGCGGCTCCTGGCCGTAGGGCGGGTACGGCGACGCCTGCTCGCCGGACGGCGGCGGCTGCTGGCTGTACGGCTGGCCATAGGGCTGGCCGTAGGGCTGGGTGGGCGGCGCGTCGGTCGGCTGGCCGTACGGCGAGCTCGGCGGCTCGGCCCCGGCGCTCTGCGGAGGCGTCTCCGGCTTGGGCCAGTTGGGGTCGTAGGGGTTGCTCGGCGGCTGGTCAGGTGGCGTCACGGCAGCATCCTCTCAGGAACCTGCGACAGCCAGGCGTCGATTTCGCCGGTTGCCGCGGAGATCAGTTCGGCGGGCGCGCGCGAGGCGGCGAAGGAGCTGCGAGCGAGGCCGGCCAGGGTGGCGTCGTCGAGGTCGTGGGCGGCCCGCATGGTGGCGTACTGCCCGGCCAGTCTCGAGCCGAACAGCAGGGGATCGTCGGCCCCGAGCGCGATCGTGGCGCCGGCCGCGAGCAGCTGGGGGAGCGGGACCGAGGTGAGGTCGGAGTAGACGCCGAGCGCGACGTTGGACACCGGGCACACCTCCAGGGCGACCCCGGCCTGCACGATGCGGTCGAGCAGCGCCGGGTCCTCGGCGGCTCGGACCCCGTGGCCGAGCCGGTCTGCGTGCAGCTCGTCGAGGCAGACCCGGATGTGCTCCGGCCCCCGCAGCTCGCCGCCGTGCGGGGTGAGCAGGAGCCCGGCGCGCTCGGCGATCGCGAAGGCGCCGGCGAACTCCCCGGTGCGCCCGCGTCGCTCGTCGTTGGAGAGCCCGAAGCCGACCACCCCGCGTCCGGCGTACTGCCCCGCCAGGCGGGCCAGCGTGCGCGCGTCGAGTGGGTGCCGGGTGCGGTTGGCGGCGATCACCACGGCCATCCCGAGCCCGGTGCGCTCGGAGGCGTCGCGCACGCAGTCGAGCACCAGGTCGGTGAAGGCGGTGATGCCGCCGAACTTCGCCGCGTAGCCGCTCGGGTCGACCTGGATCTCCAGCCATCGCCCGCCGTCTGCGACGTCGTCCTGCGCTGCCTCGAGCACCAGTCGGCGTACGTCGTCGGGGGTGCGCAGCACCGAACGCGCGACGTCGTAGAGGCGCTGGAACCGGAACCAACCCTTCTCGTCGGCGGCCGACAGTCGGGGCGGCCAGTCCTCGACGAGGCTGTCCGGCAGCGCGATGCCGTCACGCTCGGCGAGCTCGAGCAGCGTCGCGTGCCGCATGGACCCGGTGAAGTGGAGGTGGAGGTGCGCCTTGGGCAGCGTGCGCACGTCCCGGTGACCCATGTCAGGCATCCTAGGCAGCACGCGTGTGCCGCCGGTTCGACGCCGCTGGGTGGGCTTGCGTATGCTTCGGGTTTGGTGGTCATGCCACATGCTTCGTGCTGCCCGTCACCGGGTCGCGAGCCGTGGGCCGAGCCACCGGAGGGCACTAGCTCAACTGGTAGAGCATCGGTCTCCAAAACCGAAGGTTGGGGGTTCAAGTCCCTCGTGCCCTGCAAGACACCCGGAAACACAACGCAACGAAGAGAAGGTGGCAGACGTGTCGGACTCCAGCGCGGTCCACGAGTCCCATGAGGCCTCGCGTCGCGACGACGGTCGGCGCACCGGTCCCGCCACGTTCTATCGCCAGGTGGTCGCCGAGCTCCGCAAGGTCGTCTGGCCGACGCAGGAGCAGCTGGTCACCTACTTCCTGGTCGTGATGGTCTTCGTCCTCGTGATGATGGCGTTCGTCTCGGCCCTCGACCTGGCCTTCGGCAAGCTCGTGTTTGCCCTGTTCACCGGCAACTCGAGCCAGTGACCGCGGGCCGGTCCGCCGGCCCGGTGAATGCCCGGTGAGTCACCCCGAGTGATGAGCACCAGTCCAGTCGATCGGCGAGCAGCAGGCCGGTCACACCCAGCAGATCTACGTTCGGAGCACTACGTGTCGGATCAGTACGACTCCTCGGATGAGTACGAGGCCACTGACGCCCCCGAGGCGACCCCGGAGGCGGCCCTCGAGGACGCCAACGAGGACACCATCGAGGAGCCCGCATCCGAGGTGACGACCGAGGCCGACGCCGACGACGTCGCTGAGGACGTTGTCGCTGACGACTCGGCAGACGAGGAGTCCGGCGACGACGAGTCCGCCGACGACGAGTCCGCCGACGACGAGTCCGTCGAGGACGAGCCTGCCGACGACGACCCGCTCGAGGCGTTCCGCCGCGAGCTGTGGGCCAAGCCGGGCGACTGGTTCGTCGTGCACACCTACTCCGGCATGGAGAAGCGGGTCAAGCAGAACCTCGAGAACCGCATCATCTCCCTCAACATGGAGGACTACATCCACGAGATCGTGGTCCCCACCGAGGAAGTCGCCGAGATCAAGAACGGCCAGCGCAAGATGGTCACCCGCACCGTCCTGCCCGGCTACGTCCTGGTTCGCATGGACCTCACCGACGAGTCGTGGTCGGCCGTGCGCCACACGCCGTCGGTGACCGGGTTCGTCGGCCACAGCCACCAGCCCGTGCCGCTGAGCATGCGCGAGGTCGAGGACATGCTCGCCCCCGCCGTGGTCGCGGTTGCCGAGGCCGAGGCTGCTGCCGCCGCCGGCGACACGTCCGGTCGCGGTGCCACCGCCAAGAAGCCGGTCGAGGTGGCCGACTTCGACGTGTCCGACTCCGTGATGGTCGTCGATGGTCCGTTCGCCACGCTGCACGCGACGATCACCGAGATCAACGCCGAGTCCCAG
>JBDSPC010000352.1:0-6279 GCA_039914485.1 Nocardioides sp. | reverse complement strand
TTCGCCATCGCGCGGCTGGCCGGCGGCGCCATGGTCGAGCACAAGATCGGGCAACGGCACGTGCAGGGCCGCACCAAGGCGGGCGGGCAGAGCCAGCAGCGATTCGCCCGGCGCCGGGACAACCAGGCGCGGCAGGCCTACGAGGCCGCCGCCGACCACGCTGCGCGCATCCTCCGACCGGGGCTCGTCGTGACCGGCGGTGATCACGGCGCCGTCGACGAGGTGCTGACCGATCAGCGGCTGGCGGGGATGGCCGTGGTCGGACCTTGGCTGCCGGTGCCGGACCCGCGCCGCGGCGTGCTCGACCAGGCGATCCTGGACGCGCAGGCGATCAGCGTGGACGTCACGAACGCGTGAGGCCGGCGTCGATCTCGGCGAGCCGGACCGCCCAGCGCTCGCCGATCGCGTCGAGCTCGGTGCCGACGAAGCGCAGGAACTCGCGCATCACGAACAGCCGACGGTGCTCGGGCGTGCCCGGGGGAAGGACGTCGATGGCGTCGTCCAGGGCGGCAAGCATCGGTGCGTACGTCGCGTCGTGCTGCATCATCGCCCGGTGCCACGCGTCGTCGTCGACGACGTAGATGTCGCGTCGAGACCCGCGCTCGCGCTCACGGTGCACGAAGCCGATCTGCGACAGCGACCCGATCGCGCCGGAGACGGCGGCAGGGCTGACGCCCAGGGTCTCGACCAGCTCGGCTGACGTCATCCGCCCGTCGGGGTCGACGGTGAGGGCGGCGAACACGCGCGAGGGCAGCCGGGCCAGGCCGGCCGACGTGAGGGCGGCGCCCATCCGCTCGACGTATTTCTCGGCGGCGTCCCTGGGCATGCACAAATCTTACACAATTCAGAAAATAGTGAAAGAAGCGTAGAGTCGAGAAGGTGACTGAATCGATCGCCATCTCCGGACTGGTCAAGCAGTTCGGACACGTACGTGCTCTCGACGACCTGGACCTGAGCGTCGCGCAGGGTGAGGTCCACGGCTTCCTCGGGCCCAACGGGGCCGGCAAGTCCACGACCATCCGCGTGCTGCTGGGACTGCTGCGCATCGATGCCGGCACGGCCACGGTGTTCGGCCTCGACCCGTGGCGCGACGCCACCGAGCTCCACCGCCGCTTGGCCTATGTGCCGGGCGACGTGAGCCTGTGGCCCAACCTCTCCGGCGGCGAGACCATCGACCTGCTGCTGCGCATGCGCGGCATCAAGCCGAGCGACACCCGCCGCGACGAGCTGCTCGAGCGCTTCGAGCTGGACCCGACCAAGAAGGGCCGCGCCTACTCCAAGGGCAACCGGCAGAAGGTCGCCCTGGTGGCGGCGTTCGCCTCCCCGGTGGACCTGCTGATGCTCGACGAGCCCACGTCGGGCCTCGACCCCCTGATGGAGCAGGTCTTCAACGAGTGCCTCGCGGAGCACAAGACCGAAGGCACGACGGTGCTGCTGTCGAGCCACATCCTCAGCGAGGTCGAGCGGCTGGCCGACCGGGTGACGATCATCCGCGCTGGGCGCGCGGTCGAGAGCGGCACCCTGGCCGACCTGCGGCACCTGCGTCGCAACCGGGTCCGGGCGTCGGTGTCGGGCGCGCTCCCGGACCTGTCGGCGCTGCCCGGCATCCACGAGGTCTCGGTGGAGGGGCAGGTCGTCACCTGCTCCGTCGATCCGACCGGACTGCCGCTGCTGCTCAAGGCGCTCAACGACGCCGGCATCGAGTCGCTGACCAGCACTCCGCCGACGCTCGAGGAGCTCTTCCTCGATGCTTACCGGAGCACCCCATGAGGCTCGACGGCACCGGACTGCTCGTTCGGTTCGCACTCCGGCGCGACCGGGTGCTCGCCAGCGCGTGGGTCCTCGTGCTCGGCGCCATGGTCGTCGCGAGCGCGGCCGGCACGAGCAGCCTCTACAACGACAGGGCCGAGCAGGTCGCGGCCGCCGAGGCGATCAACGCCAGCCCGGCGATCGTCGCGCTCTACGGCCCGATCCTCGATGTGCACAGCCTCGGTGAGCTGGCGATGACCAAGATGACGGTCCTGTACGCCGTCTTCGTGGCCTTCATGGCGGTCGTCGTCGTGCGCCGGCACACCCGGGTCGAGGAGGAGACCGGTCGAGCGGAGCTGGTCGGAGCCACCGCCGTGGGCGCCGACGCCCCCGTCGCCGCGGCGCTGATCGAGGCGACCCTGCTCTCGGTCGCGGTCGGAGTCCTGGCCGCCGTCGGCAACATCGCCAGTGGACTGCCGGTCCTCGGTTCACTGCTCTTCGGAGCGTCCTGGACCGGCATCGGGCTGGTCGGTGCCGGCATCGTGCTGCTCGCCGCCCAGGTGTCGAGCAGTGCCCGCGCGGTCGGCTTCATGGCTGCCGCGACCATCGGTGCGCTCTATCTCGTGCGGGCCGTGGGGGACACCTCGGCCCAGTGGCTGAGCTGGCTGAGCCCCTTCGGCTGGGGCACCCAGCTCAGTGCCTGGTCCTCGCCGCGCGTCTGGGTGCTGGCGCTCTACCCGTTGGTCGCGGTCGTGTCGGCCGTGGCGGCACTCGCGCTGCGACGACGTCGCGACCTGGGTGCTGGCCTCCTGCCCGACCGTCCCGGACCGGCATCGGGTTCACCCCGCCTGCGGGACGCGCTCGCCCTGGCCTGGCGCAACCAGCAGACCGCACTGATCGGCTGGACCCTCGGCATCGCGGTGATGGGCGTGCTGATGGGCTCGATCATCCCCAACATCGGCTCCATGCTCGACTCCGCCAACGCGCGTGAGGTGATCGAGGCGATGGGCGGCATCGGTGGCGTCCAGGACGCGCTGCTGTTCGCGATGGCGTCCGTCATCGCCGTGGTCATCACCTGCTTCGGCATCGCGGCCATCACCCGCGCGGCCGGCGACGAGCACGACGGGCGCACCGAGACCGTGCTCGCGACCGCGACCTCGCGCGACCGCCTGCTGCTGGCCATCGGCGGGCTGGCCCTGCTCACTACCACCTGGCTGCTGCTGGTCTCCGGCGTGGCCACGGCGATCGGTCGCGGCGACGGTGTCGACGGGATCTGGGCGTCGCTCGCCCAGGCACCGGCCGTGTGGCTGGTGCTCGGCCTGGGCCTGGTGCTGCTCACGGTCCGCAGCCGATGGGCGGTGGCCGGCTGGGGGCTGCTCGCGGTGTTCGTCACGCTCGGCCAGCTGGGGGAGTCGCTGCGGTTGCCGGCCTGGGTGGTCGGCCTGTCGCCGTACCACCATGTGCCGAAGTATCCCGCCGAGGCGTTCCTCTGGCGCCCCGAGCTGGCGATGACCGCGCTGGCGGGCGCGGCACTGCTCGTCGCCTGGTTGCGCTTCCGGGGTCGCGACATCGGCTAGCGTCAGCGCCATGTGGCAGCCCGAGCCCGGTTGGCAGCGACTGCCCGGTGGCACCAGCCCTTCGGCGTACGGCGTGTGGCTGACGATCGAAGGTGATCGCGAGGCCATCGTCAAACGGCTGCGAGCACCCGTCGAGGGCGACGAACCGGAGCTCTCGGACTGGCACTCCTTCGCCTGGTGGGAGCGGGAGCCGCAGGTGGCGCTGCACGGGCTGGTCGCCGCGACGAACGGACTCCGTGGACCCGTCACCCTGCGCGTGGATGACGACGACGAGGGCACGACGTTGATGCAGGAGCGTGTGCCCGAGGCCGACAACCCGGGCCTCTTCGTGGCCCGTGCGCTGGGTCGGTTCGCGCGGACGCCCGTGCCTGATGAGCCATGGCTGGCGCGCGGCCAGCTCCGCGAACGACTCTCCCGGATCGAACGGCGCGGAGGATGGCAGACCCTGGCTCGTACGACGCTGGCCGACGTGGCCGACCACCTCTGGCGGCATCGGGTCGGGCATCTCGACGCCCTGGACGCCGCTCCACAGGTGCTGCAGCACGGCGATCCGACGCCGGCCAACCTCCGAGGCCGCGACGTCGACGACGTGATCGCGATCGACTGGAGCGCGCTCGGCACCGGCGCCGTCGGTCACGACCTCGGACTCTGGGCGTTGGCGGCCCGCGAGGACTTCGACCCTCTGCTGGCGGCGTACGTCGACGGGCTGGCGGATCCAACGCTCGCCGACGCCGCGGCCGCCGGTGCGAGGGTCACGGCCGTCTACACGTCGCTGAGTCGCCTCGACTGGGCGCTGCGCCGCGTCGCGGACGGTGAGGGGGCACTGGCCGGGAAGTACTCACACCCCAGCGTTGCGCCGTACGTTCACTCGATGCAGCGGCAGGCGGCCCAGATCGAGGCGCTGCTGGGATAGTCCGTGCCTCAGAGCTCGCTGGCCGAGAACGTGTCGCAGGCCTGCAGCGTGCCCTCGTTGTAGCCGACCCCGAACCAGCGCTGGCGCTGCTCGGAGGAGCCGTGGGTCCAGCCCTCGGGGTCGACGCCCTGGCCGGACTTCTGCTGGATCCGGTCGTCACCGACGGTCTTGGCGGAGTCGAGAGCCTCGTCGATGTCGCCCTGGTCGAGCGTGATCAGGTCACTGTCGCTGGCGTGCCGGGTCCACATGCCGGCGTAGCAGTCGGCCTGCAGCTCGAGGCGTACGGCGTCGGAGTCCGGGCCCTTCTGGGTGCGGACCTGGCCCATGGTGCCGAGGAGGTTCTGGATGTGGTGGCCGAACTCGTGGGCCAGCACGTAGGGCTCCACGAAGTCGCCACCCTGGCCGCCGAGCTGTCCCTCGAGGACGTCGGCGAAGAACGTGGTGTCGAGGTAGATCTGCTGGTCGGCCGGGCAGTAGAAGGGGCCGACCTGGGAGGTGGCCTGGCCGCAGCCGGTGTCGACGCCGCCGCTGAAGGTGACGGTCTGGGCCGGGGTGAGCTCGGGGCCGCCCTGCTCGGGCAGCGCCTTGGCCCAGTACTGCTCGAGCGAGAAGAGGACTGCCTTGCGCGCGCAGTCGACGTCCTTGTTGGCGTCGGCCCCGGTCTTGCAGTTGGCGTAGCGCTCGCCGTCCTCGTCGAGGCCCTGAGGGTTCCCGGCCTGGCCCTGCGAGTCCACGCCCGTGTCGGTCGGCAGGGTGCTGCCACCGCCACCGCCGCCGAGGCAGCTGCTGATCACGAAGAACAGCACGATGATGATGATGCCGCCGATGCCGCCACCGGCTCGGGCGCCACCGGGGATCGGGATCCGCATCCCGCCGCCGCCCATGCCGCCACCGCCGCCGGCGTCGCCGACGCGGCCGCCTCTGATGTCAGCCTTCGGGTTGAAGCGCATGTGAGAACCCTTCTGGTGTGCTGCGGAGTCTGTGCTGCCGATGAGTCGCAGGCAGGCTAACGCGAGTGGACGCCCGCAGAGCGTCGGGACGCGAGGTACTTCACGACGAATCCGGTTTCAACATATCGCTAGCGTCCGGCGACGGCCCACGATGAGTGGGAAGCGTCCGGGCACCGATAGCCTGAGGGCCTGATGATCAACGCCCAACAGCTCGAAGTCCGCGCGGGCGCTCGCCTCCTCATGGAGGACGTCTCCTTCCGCATCGCCTCCGGGGACAAGGTGGGACTCGTCGGGCGCAACGGCGCCGGCAAGACCACCCTCACCAAGATCCTCGCCGGCGAGGCCCTCCCGGCCGCCGGCAAGGTGATCACGAGCGGCGAGGTCGGCTACCTGCCCCAAGACCCTCGCATCGGTGACCCCGAGGTCCTCGCCCGCGACCGGATCCTCTCGGCGCGAGGTCTCGACGACGTCATCCGCCGCATGCGCGAGGCAGAGGAGGACATGGCCTCGGAGGACGTCGCGACCCACGAGCGAGGCATGAAGCGCTGGACCCGCGCCGACGCCGAGCTGCACGCCGGTGGCGGGTACGCCGCAGAGTCGGAGGCCGCACAGATCGCCAGCAGCCTGGGGATCGAGACGCGCATCCTCACCCAGCAGCTCAAGACGCTCTCCGGTGGCCAGCGCCGCCGGGTCGAGCTCGCCCGCATCCTGTTCTCCGGCGCCGAGACGCTGCTCCTCGACGAGCCCACCAACCACCTCGACGCCGACTCCATCGTCTGGCTGCGCGAGTTCCTCAAGGCGCACCGCGGCGGCCTGATCGTGATCAGCCACGACAACGCCCTGCTCGAGGCGACCGTCAACAAGGTCATGCACCTCGACGCCAACCGGGGCGCGATCGACGTCTACAACATGGGCTGGAAGAACTACCTCACCCAGCGTGAGACCGACGAGCGCCGCCGCAAACGCGAGCGCGCCAACGCCGAGACCAAGGCCAAGACCCTCACCGACCAGGCCAACCGGATGCGCGCCAAGGCGTCGAAGGCCACGGCCGCGCAGTCGATGCTCAAGCGGGCCGAGAAGATGATGTCCA
>JBDSPC010000323.1:0-10541 GCA_039914485.1 Nocardioides sp. | reverse complement strand
GCGGCGGCATGGCGATCGCGATGAAGGACCTCGAGATCCGCGGAGCGGGCAACCTGCTCGGCGGCGAGCAGTCCGGTCACATCGCCGACGTCGGCTTCGACCTGTACGTCCGGCTCGTCGGCGAGGCCGTCTCGGACTTCAAGGGTGAGGGCGCCGAGGAGCTCGGCGAGGTCCGGATCGAGCTGCCCGTGGACGCCCACCTGCCCCACGACTACATCTCCTCGGAGCGGCTGCGGCTCGAGATGTACAAGCGGCTCGCCGAGGTGCGCTCCGACGACGACGTCGACCTGCTGCGCGAGGAGATGGTCGACCGATACGGCCAGCCGCCGATCGAGGTGGAGTCGCTGCTGATCGTGGGCCGGTTCCGCGCCCGGGCGCGTCGGGCCGGGGTCAAGGAGATCACCGTCGCGGGCAAGAACGTCCGCTTCGCGCCGGTCGACCTGCCCGATTCGCGCGTCGTCCGGCTCAACCGTGTCTATCCCAGGAGCATCGTCAAGGCGCCCGTCAGCACGATCCTCGTCCCGCGCCCGCAGACCGCAGTGATCGGGGGGAAACCCATCGACGGGATCGCCCTGCTTGAATGGGCCCGGCACGTGATCGACGACATCATCGATCCGCCGGCAACCACCCCGTGACTGCACCTGATCCCGTCCTGTTCCTTGGAGTGAAATCGTGAGCTACCCCCGTCTGCTGTCCGTGGTCGCCATGGGCGCGTCCGCCCTGCTGCTGAGCGGTTGCGCCGGCAGCGCCTCGCCGGGCGTTGCGGTCCGGGTCGGCGACGAGACGATCAGCTCCTCGCGCATCAGCGCCGCGACCGAACACCTCTGCACGGCGCTGTCGCCCCAGTTCGAGAGCGAGGGCCAGGTGGTGCCGATCGGTGCCATCTCCCAGTTCGTCGTGCGGGTGCTCGCCCTCGGCTCCCAGGCCGAGCAGATCGCCGAGGAGCACGGCATCACGCCGTCCGCCGCCTACGAGCGCGACGTCGCCGAGCGCAAGCGTGCCGCGGCGTCGATGCCGGAGGAGGCGCGCGAGGACTACGTCGAGGTGATGAGCACCCAGGCCTACGCCAGCGACGTCCTCGACCAGGTCGGCCGCGCCAAGCTCGCCGAAGAGGGCTTCGACGAGCCGACGCTGGACCAGGTCACCCAGGCGGGCAGCGATGTCTTCGCGGTCTGGCCCGACGCCAACGGCATCGAGGTCGACCCCAGGCACGGACTCGAGCTCAGCGACGGACAGCTGCTCCCCAGCGACACCAACCTGTCCGTCGCGATCAGCGACGAGGCCAAGGCCGGACTCGTGGCCCAGCCCGATGCGGCGTACACCAACTCGCTCCCCAGCAGCCAACGCTGCGGTGACTGAGGGCGACCACCTCGTCGAGTTCGTCGAGGTCATGCGGCGGCTGCGGGCCGAGTGTCCGTGGAAGGCCGAGCAGACCCACCGCTCGCTCGCGCGCTACCTGCTCGAGGAGACCCACGAGACGCTCGAGGCGATCGACAGCGGAGACCCCGAGCACCTGCGTGAAGAGCTGGGCGACCTGCTGCTCCAGATCTACTTCCATGCCGCGATCGCGAGCGAGTCCGGGCAGTTCACCATCGACGACGTCGCCGCCGGCCTGACCGAGAAGATGGTGCGCCGCAACCCCCACGTCTTCGCCTCCGGTCCGACGGACCTGACGGCCGCGCAGGTCAACGACCAGTGGCAGCTCGCCAAGGCCGACGAGAAGTTGCAGCGCACCTCCGTCACCGACGGACTCCCACCCGGCCTGCCTGCCTTGTTGTACGCCGACAAGGTGCTCGACCGGCTCGACCGGCTCGCCCGACTCGACCCGTCCGCCCGGGCCGCGCCGGGCGCCACCGATGAGCTCGGGGAACGGCTGCTCGACCTGGTCCGGGAGGCGCGGGCGAGCGGTGTCGATCCGGAGCAGGCGCTGCGCGACGCCGTACGCCGAGAAGTCAACGCCGCCGAAGGTGAGTAGGGTGAAGCCACTCTTTCTTCGACCCACAGGAGCACCCCGCAATGGCATCCATCGCAGCCGTCGGCGCCCGCGAAATCCTCGACTCGCGCGGCAACCCCACCGTCGAGGTCGAGGTCCTGCTCGACGACGGCGCGTTCGGTCGCGCCGCGGTCCCCAGCGGTGCGTCCACCGGCGCCTTCGAGGCCGTCGAGCTGCGTGACGGCGGCAAGCGCTACCTCGGCAAGGGCGTGCAGAAGGCCGTCAAGGCCGTCGCCGAGGACATCTCCGGCGCCATCGTCGGGCTCGAGGCCGACGACCAGCGCCTCGTCGACCAGGTGATGCTCGACCTGGACGGCACCCCCAACAAGGCCAAGCTCGGCGCCAACGCGATCCTCGGCGCCTCGCTCGCGACCGCGCGCGCCGCCGCCGAGTCGGCCGGCCTGCCGCTGTTCCGCTACGTGGGTGGACCCAACGCCCACCTGCTGCCCGTGCCGATGATGAACATCCTCAACGGCGGCTCGCACGCCGACTCCAACGTCGACATCCAGGAGTTCATGATCGCCCCGATCGGTGCGGCCACGTTCTCCGAGGCGCTGCGCCAGGGTGCCGAGGTCTACCACGCGCTCAAGTCGGTGCTGAAGAAGAAGGGCCTCTCCACGGGGCTCGGCGACGAGGGCGGCTTCGCGCCCAACCTGGACAGCAACCGGGCCGCGCTCGACCTCATCGCCGAGGCGATCAAGAGCGCCGGCTTCAAGCTGGGCAAGGACTTCGGGCTGGCCATGGACGTCGCGGCCAGTGAGTTCCACGAGAAGGGGAAGTACGTCTTCGAGGGCTCGAAGAAGTCGACCGACCAGATGGTCGCCTACTACGCCGAGCTCGTCGACGCCTATCCGATCGTCTCGATCGAGGACCCGCTCGACGAGGAGGACTGGGCCGGCTGGAAGGCCCTGACCGACCAGCTCGGCACCAAGACGCAGATCGTCGGCGACGACCTGTTCGTCACCAACGTCGAGCGCCTCCAGCGCGGCATCGACGGCGGCCAGGGCAACGCCATGCTCGTGAAGGTCAACCAGATCGGCTCGCTCACCGAGACGCTCGACGCCGTCGAGCTCGCCCACCGTGCCGGCTTCCGCAACATGATGAGCCACCGCTCCGGCGAGACCGAGGACACCACCATCGCGGACCTCGCCGTGGCGACGAACTGTGGCCAGATCAAGACCGGCGCCCCGGCCCGGTCGGACCGCGTCGCGAAGTACAACCAGCTGCTGCGCATCGAGGACGAGCTGGGTGACGCGGCTCGCTACGCCGGAGCGGCCGCGTTCCCGCGTTTCAAGAGCTGATCGGGGCACACTTCTCCACATGGCTTCCCCGCCCCCATCTCGATCTGGCACAGGCCAGCGACGCAACCCTCGGGGCGGGCCCGGCGGCAGCACGCGGCCGGGCACCCGCACGAGTCGGTCCGAGCGCGGTACGCCGCGCGCTCGGCCGGTCTCTTCCCGATCGAATGATGCGCGCCTGAGTGACCGCCTGGGTGACTCCGGCTCGATGGCGGCCGTCGGTGCCGCGGACAGGACTGCCCCGCACCGGCCGCGGTTCACCGGTCGCGCTGCCGTGCTGGTGCTCGTGCTCGCCGTGCTCACCGTGTCGTATGCGTCGTCGTTGCGCGCCTACCTCCAGCAGCGCTCGCACATCGGCGACCTCAAGGTCGCGATCGCCGAGCGCGAGACCGCGATCAACGCGCTCGAGCGCGAGAAGCAGCGCTGGGAGGACCCGGCCTTCGTGCGGGCCCAGGCGCGAGCGCGCTTCGGCTACCTCATGCCCGGCGAGACCGGCTTCCTGGTGCTGGACGAGAACGGCGAGCCGCTCGAGAGCCGGGCCGCGCTCAGTGACCCAGACGAGGTCATCAAGACCGTGCCGACGGCCTGGTGGTCGGATGCGTGGGCCTCGGTCGAGCTGGCGGGCAATCCGCCGGCGCCGACGGAGGGCCCGGCCGCGGAGATCGACGGCGTGGCCGGTCAGTGATCGATTCCGCAGACGAAGCCGCCATCGCGGCCCAGCTCGGCCGCGAACCCCGCGCCATCCACGACATCGGTCACCGCTGCCCGTGCGGCAACCCCGACGTCGTGACCACCGAGCCGCGGCTGCCCAACGGCACGCCGTTCCCCACGACGTTCTACCTCACCTGCCCGCGCGCGGCCTCGCGGATCGGCACCCTCGAGGGCTCCGGCCTGATGAAGGAGATGCAGGACCGGCTGTCCGAGGATCCGGCCCTCGCTGCGGCGTACCGCACCGCGCACGAGTCCTATCTCGCCTTCCGCGGCGCCCTGGCCCAGGAGTCCGGCCACGACGTCCCCGAGATCGAGGGCATCTCCGCCGGTGGCATGCCCGATCGCGTCAAGTGCCTGCACGTGCTCGCCGGCCAGTCGCTCGCGATGGGGCGCGGCGTCAACCCGCTCGGCGACGAGGTGCTCGACCTGCTGGGGGACTGGTGGGAGTCCGGCCCCTGCGTCACGACGTCGCCTGCCCCCTGAGATTCGGGGGGCCTTCTCTGAAGTTCATTTGGTTGAATGAACTTCAAATGAGCACCAGATCGCCCGCGGAGCGGGTGACGGTGACTCGGGTATCAGGGCCACGCTGCGAGCCAGGATCTCGTGTGCACGAGCGAGAGGTCCAGATCCAGCCAGTCGAGCGCATCGATGACGACGTCGACCTCCTTCGCCTCCCACTCGACGATCCGCGCTCCGATGACCTCACTGTCCCGAGCGAGCTGCGTGATAGCCAGCCACGCGCGGGTGGCCGCGATGTCTTCGGCGTCGAAGGGAAGCAGGTGGTGAGGCCCTGGGCCGATGCCGTGCGACCGGTCCGGATCCCTCCGCCACGGGTCACACAGCGAGGCAACCCATCGGTGTCCGAAGCGCCTGCGCTCTCTCATGAACGGGCCCACCCGCGACATCTCTAAACGCATCGCACCAGCACACCACGATGACCGCGTCACGCGCTCTCGTCATCCACAGCCCACGTGGGGAGACACAATGACGCCCATGACGATCGTCGCCGCCATCGACTGCGGCACCAACACCATCAAGCTCCTGATCGGCATCCACACCGACGGCGCCGATGGGGGTGGCCTCGAGGTGCTGGCACGCGAGACGCGGATGGTCCGGCTCGGGCAGGGCGTCGACGCGACCGGACGGCTCTCCGAGGAGGCGCTGGTGCGCGCCTTCGCCGCGATCGATGCGTACGCCGAGCTGATCACCGAGCACCGCGTGGAGTCGATCAGGTTCTGCGCCACCTCGGCGACCCGGGACGCGAGCAACGCGGCCGAGTTCCGGACCGGCGTGCTGGCCCGGCTCGGGATCGAGCCGGAGGTGCTGACCGGCGACGAGGAGGCGGCCGTCGCCTTCGCCGGTGCCATGAGCAACGTGCCCGCCGACCTCCCGCGGCCGATCCTGGTGGTCGACATCGGCGGCGGCTCCACCGAGGTCGTGCTCGGCGACGACACCGGCGTGGTCGCCGCGAGGTCGATGGACATCGGCTCGGTCCGCCTGCACGAGCGCCACATCCGCCACGACCCGGCCACGCGCGAGGAGATCGCCGACGTCGTCCGCGACATCGACGACCAGCTCGACGCGTCCGGGGTCGACCTCGCAGCGGCTGCCACGGTGGTCGGGATCGCCGGCACCATGACGACGGTCGCGGCCGGAGTGCTCGACCTGGCGGCGTACGACCCGCGGGCGATCGACCGCTCGGTGCATGCGGTCGAGGAGGTGCACACGTATGTCGACCGCCTGGTCGCGATGACTGTCGCCGAGCGACTAGCGCTGGGCTACATGCACCCCGGTCGTGCGGACGTGATCGACGCCGGCGCGCTGATCGCCTCGAGGGTGCTGCGACGCACCACCGTGGCCGATCTGCTGGTCAGTGAGGCCGACATCCTCGAGGGAATCGCCTGGTCCATGAAGGGCTGAGGCCGATTCGTGGGCGTACTGTCGGTATGACAGCGGAGCTCGGCATCACCTTCCTGCGCACGGCGCTCCCGGCGAGGTGAGCCTGACGGTCAACACCGACACGAGGCGGGCGGCGCTGCGTGTGGCCGGTCGTCGCCGAGCAGGTGCTGCCCGACGGTCCTGATCTCGTCGCTGACGCGGCCATCGCCTGACAGAATGCGCGGCGTGACCCTCCTCGCCATCACCGTCCTCGGCCACGACCGACCCGGGATCATCGCCGAGACGACCGAGCAGCTGGCCGCGCTGGGGCTGAACCTCGAGGACTCCTCGATGACGCTGCTGCGGGGGCACTTCGCGATGACGCTCATCTGCGCCGGCGACAGCGAGGCGGCGGTCGTCGAGGAGGCGCTCGCGCCACTCACGGCTGATGGCACGTTGACCGTCACCGTTCGCGAGGTGCCCCCAGGGCACGCCGAGCAGGCGCCGGGGTCAGCGTGGGTGCTGACCGTGCACGGCGGCGACCGCCCCGGCATCGTGTCGGCCGTCGCCCACGAGATCGCGCAGGTCGGCGGCAACATCACCGACCTGACCACGCGCCTGGCCGGTGACCTCTACCTCCTGATCGCCGAGCTCGACCTGCCGGCAACCGCCGACGTGCCGGCGCTGGAGGCCGCTCTCAAGGCCGCCGCACAGCAGCTCGGCGTCGGTGTCACCCTGCGCGAGGCCGAGGCCGACGACCTGTGATCAACGATCCGCTCTCGTCCTGGCGGGTGGAGGACCTCGGTGTCGAGGGGCGCATCCTCGACGTGGTCCGCGCGCCGGCACCGGTGCTCGCCAGCGACGGTGCGCGGGTGGACCCCACGTCGCCCGAGATCGTCCAGCTCGCGGCCGACCTGGTGGCCACGATGCGCGTCTCGCCGGGCTGCGTCGGCCTGGCCGCACCCCAGGTCGGGGTGGGCGCGAAGGTGTTCTGCGTCGACGTCTCCGAGCACCCCAAGACCCGCGACCACCACGGCACCTTCGTGCTCTGCAACGCCGAGGTCCTCGAGTCCTCGCGCAACGAGAAGGCCCGCGAGGGCTGCATGAGCGTCCCCGACCTCACCGGTGACGTGAAGCGGGCGACCCGGGTCGTCGTACGCGGGGAGCTGCCCGGCTCCGGAGAGCAGGTGCAGCTCGAGGCCACCGCGTTCGAGGCGCGGGCGTTGCAGCACGAGATCGACCACTGCGACGGCCTGCTGTTCCTCGACCGGGCCGCCGGTGCGCACGCCATCTACGCTCGCAAGACCTACCTGTAAGCCGCCGCCCCCGTATCCCAACCGGCAGAGGAAATCGCCTTAAAAGCGACTCAGTCTGGGTTCGAATCCCAGCGGGGGCACACATCACAGCGAGATCACCCGACTCCACACACCCCGTTGCACCGCCACCACCCTCTCCACCCTGACGACCAGCACTCGCCTACGAGCCGGAAGTTCGAGCTCCGCGTCGTTGCCTGAGAGTTCGCTGTGAGCAGGGTCCGGTCGCTTCCCTCGGGGAACACGGGGCCCTGCTCGCACGTTTGGATCAGTAGCCGCCAAGTAAGGTGGCAGTACTACGCAGCACCATGTGCATCGGCCTCCAAGGAGAGACCATGAAGAGCAACAACCCCATTTTCAGCCGATCCGAGCAGTTCAACGGCACGGCCAACGCCCACGGCAACCAGGCCTACGCCGGTTCCGGCCAGGCCTACCCCGGCTACGGCCAGACGCCTGCCGCGCCCGGATACGGCGACCCGTCGACCTACGGCACCGGCACCCCGGGCCAGATCGACCAGGGCCGGATGACGATCGACTCGGTCGTCCAGAAGACCGCCATCACGCTGGCAGTCGTCATCGCGGCCGCGGCCGCCACCTGGTTCGCGACCGGTGACGTCATCACCCAGGACGCGTTCGGCAACCAGTCCGGCGAGGTCTCCGGCACGCTCCTCATGGCGTTGATGATCGGCTCGTTCGGCGCCTTCGGGCTGTCGCTGGTCAACTCGTTCAAGCGCGTGATCAGCCCCGCTCTGGTGCTGGCCTTCGCAGCGCTCGAGGGTGTTGCCCTCGGCGCCTTCTCGAAGCTGATCCCGATCCAGGCCGGTGTGAGCTCGGACATCGTCCTGCAGGCGGTCATCGGCACGTTCGCGGCCTTCGCGGGCACGCTCGCCGCCTACAAGTTCTTCAACATCCAGGTGGGCAACAAGTTCCGGACGTTCGTCGTCGCGGCCATGTTCTGCATGGTGGCGCTGGGCCTGATGGAGATGGTGCTGGGCTTCTTCGGCAACCAGGTCGGTTTCTTCGGCTTCGAGACCGTCGGGCTGCTGTTCGCCATCGGTGGTCTGGTGCTCGGTGTGTTCATGCTGATCCTCGACTTCGACTTCGTCGAGCGGGGCATCGCCGCAGGGCTCCCGGAGCGCGACTCCTGGCGTGCTGCCTTCGCCCTCACCGTCAGCCTCGTGTGGATCTACACCAACCTGCTCCGGATCCTCGCGATCATGCAGCGCGACTGATCCACAGCTACTCCGCTGGCCCCTCGTCGATCGACGGGGGGCCGGCGTCATTTTCGGACTCCTCCGGAGACTCGGCCTCCGGGCTCGGGCTGCGACGGCGGTGCCGCAGCTCGACCCAGCGACCACGCAGGCCGCGCTGGGCACCCGACACCTCGGTGCCGCCGAGCTCAGTGCCAGGCGTCTTGACGGCGCGTACGGCGGCCGCCGCGACCGGCAGGACACCCTCGCCGCGATAGGCGGCCGGCAGCGCCTCGTCGTCCGGGATCAGGCCCAGCTCGGCCAGGCAGGACGGGATCAGCACCGAGGCGAGCTGCTTGTAGCCGTCGGCCGAGGGGTGGAACTGGTCGGGCCCGAAGAGCAGGGCGGGGGCCGCGGCGAACTCCGGGCCGAGGATCGAGGCCAGCGCCACCGTGCGCCCGCCCGCCTCGACGACCGCGATGGTCTGCGCGGCCGCCAGCCGTCGTGACCACGAGCGTGCGACCTGCTTGAGCGGGGGAGCGATCGGCTTGATGGTGCCGAGGTCGGGGCAGGTGCCCACGACGACCGCAGCGCCGTTGTCGCGCAGCAGCCGCACGCCCTCGGCCAGGTGCTGCACCGACTGTGAGGGCAGCACCGAGTGGGTGACGTCGTTGGCGCCGATCAGGATGACGGCGAGGTCGGGGTTGGTCGGCAGTGCCGCCTCGATCTGGGCGAGGAGGTCGCTGGACCTGGCGCCGACCTTCGCGAACTCGCGCAGGTGCACCCGTCGGTCGGCCTGCGCTGCGACGCCGCTCGCGAGCTGGGCGCCGGGCGTGTCCTCGACCCGCTCCACGCCGTACCCGGCAGCGCTCGAGTCGCCGAGCAGGGTGATGCGGATCGCGGGGCCGGGGCGCCCGCGGCCGTACCACCCGCTCGACTCCGGAGGCCGGTTGCCAGCGTTGGGTTCGCCGATGGCTCGACGCGCGAGGTTGGCCTCGGCCCGCAGCACGCCGTACAGCCCGGCACCGAGCACGGAGAGGCCGCCGCCACCGAAGGCGGCGGCCGATGCGAGCTTGCGTGCTGCCCCTGTGGTCCCCACGACTTCATGTTACGGGCGGGTAGATGGCTACATTGACCGGGTGAAGTATGTGAACTCGCTCCTCGACCTCATCGGCAACACGCCACTGCTGAGGCTGTCCACCTCCCTCGACGATCTCGGGGGAGCCGAAGGCCCGATCGTGCTGGCCAAGGTTGAGTACCTCAACCCCGGCGGCTCGGTGAAGGACCGCATCGCGACCCGGATGATCGAGGCCGCCGAAGCGTCCGGCGAGCTGCAGCCCGGCGGCACGATCGTCGAGCCCACCTCCGGCAACACCGGCGTCGGGCTGGCGATGGTCGCGCAGGCCAAGGGCTACAAGTGCATCTTCGTGTGCCCCGACAAGGTGAGCGAGGACAAGCGCAACGTCCTCAAGGCGTACGGCGCCGAGGTGGTCGTCTGCCCGACCGCCGTCGCTCCCGAGCACCCGGACTCCTACTACAACGTCAGCGACCGGCTCTCGTCGCAGCCTGGCGCGTGGAAGCCCGACCAGTACTCCAACCCGAACAACCCGCGCTCCCACTACGAGACCACCGGTCCGGAGATCTGGGAGCAGACCGACGGCAAGATCACCCACTTCGTGTGCGGCGTCGGCACCGGCGGCACCATCAGCGGCATCGGCCGCTACCTCAAGGAGCAGAACCCCGACGTCCAGGTGATCGGCGCCGACCCGGCCGGCTCGGTCTACTCCGGCGGCACCGGTCGCCCCTACCTCGTCGAGGGTGTCGGCGAGGACTTCTGGCCCGACTGCTACGACCGCACCGTCGCCAACCGCATCATCGAGGTCTCCGACGCCGACTCGTTCGCCTACACCCGCCGCCTCGCCCGCGAGGAGGCGCTGCTCGTCGGCGGCTCGTCCGGCATGGCCGCCTTCGCCGCGAAGCAGCTGGCCGAAGAGCTCGCCGCCGAGGGCCGCACCGACGCAGTCATCGTCGTGCTGCTCCCCGACTCCGGTCGCGGCTACCTCACCAAGGTCTTCAACGACGAGTGGCTGGCGAGGTACGGCTTCCTCAAGGCCGGCGAGGGCCGCACGGTCGGGGAGGTGCTGCGCGGCAAGGACGG
>JBDSPC010000190.1:0-3446 GCA_039914485.1 Nocardioides sp. | reverse complement strand
GCCGAGCACTGGGACGAGCCCGACAACGGGCTGTGGGAGATCCGCGGGGACCGCCGCCACTTCACGCATTCGCGGGTGATGGTCTGGGTCGCCTTCGACCGCGCGATCAAGGCGGTCGAGGACCACGGTCTCACCGGGCCGGTCGAGCGCTGGCGCGAGCTCCGCGAGCAGGTGCGAGCGGAGATCCTGGACAAGGGGTGGGACGCGGAGCGCGGCACCTTCACCCAGCACTACGACACCCGCGAGCTCGACGCGAGCCTGCTCAACATCTCGCTGGTCGGATTCCTGCCCGGCGACGACGAGCGGGTCCTCGGCACCATCCGGGCGATCGAGGAGGACCTGATGCACCGCGGCTTCCTGCGCCGCTACCGCACCCAGACCGGCGTCGACGGCCTCGAGGGCGACGAGCACCCGTTCCTGGCGTGCTCCTTCTGGCTGGTCTCCGCCTACGCGCAAGCGGGTCGGCGCGACGACGCGCACGAGCTGATGGACCGGCTCTGCGCCCGCGCGAACGACGTCGGCCTGCTCTCCGAGGAGTACGACGTCGACGGGGACCGGATGGCCGGCAACTTCCCGCAGGCGTTCAGCCACCTCACGCTGGTGCAGGCGGCCCTCGCCCTGCGGTGACCCGCAGGGCGAGGCTGAGCGCTCAGCGGCGTACGCGCCACCGGAGCGCCTCGCGCGAACGCTGGGTCTCAGCGTCACCGAGGTAGCGCACGACGACCTGGTAGCGGCCGGGACGCAGACCCGCGAGCCGGACCGTGGCCTTGCCGTTCTTCAGCTCGACGGTCCTGGTCACGCCCTTGCTGCCCTTCACCTTGACCTTCACGGTCCCAGTGGCCTTGACGCCCTCGGCGCCGACCTTCACCTTGATCAGCTTCCTCGCCTTGGCCGCCGTCGCCCGCACGTCGGATGCGGCCTTGAGCACGTTGACCACGACGGTCGTCTCGGCCGGGGCACTGCTGCCGTCGACGTAGCGGATCGTCAACGTGTGCGCGCCCACCGTGGTGAAGACGGGCAGCTTGATGTTGACCACGCCGTTGCTGACCGGAGCCGACGCGAGCACGGTCGAACCCGCGAGCACCTGGACCGTGCCGTCGGTGGGGTTCTTCTTGTCCCCGCGCAGGACCTTGACGTGGGCCATGGCCCGCGTGCGGTCGACGACGACACGCTGCGGCGTCACCTTCGCCTCGACGGTCGATCCGGGCGTGCCCGGGTCGACGACCGGCAGCTTGATCCCGACGATCTCAGGGTTGTGGTCGGAGGAGGCGAAGACGTTGGGACGGTAGAGATCCGTGCCGACGTAGTTGTAGCGGCTGTACTGGTAGTAGACCGACTCGTTGGCATTGATCTCCCACACGTCGACCCCCGTCACCATTGCCTTGGCGGCTGCGTTGGCGAACACGTGGTCGAGAGAGCCCGAGGTGCCGGCAAAGCTGTAGCTCTCCTCCTGGGGGTCGTCGGTGGACTCCAGTGACTCGTAGCCCGCGGCCTCGATGACCTGGACCGGGTCCTCCTCGGAATAGGCGTTGAAGTCACCGGTCAAGAACACCTTGTCGGTCCCCTGCTCGGTCGCGAACGTGCTCGCGAACGCCACCAGCGCGTTGGCCTGGGCCACCCGGTCGGGGTTGGCGTTGCCCTGCCCGGTGCCGTCGTCGACTCCCGAGCCCTTGGACTTGAAGTGGTTGGTGATCACGGCGAACTTCGATGCGTCCGTCGCGCCGACACCCGTGAAGACCTGGGCCACCGGCTCCCGCGCGTTGTCGAACGCGGGGACGTCGAGGATCCTGCTCTCACCGACGGTCGCCACGGTGGACGGGTCGTAGATGAACCCGTTGCGGATCACGTCCTCGGCGGCGGGCAGCACGGTCGGCGAGGGCGCGAAGGCCCAGCGGACACTCCCCGCGTCGGCGTTCAGCGCTGCCACCAACGCACCGATGGCCTCGTCGCGGTTGCCGCCGTCGACGGTCCGCGAGTTCTCGAGCTCCTCGAGGGAGACGATGTCGGCATCCAGCGTGTTGATGGCCCGGACGATCTTGGCCTGCTGGCGCAGGAAGTTCTCCTGGTTCCAGGCACCTCGCGGACCGGTGCTGCCGGTGCAGGTCCGGGTCGCGATCGGGTTGTCGGCGCGGTCGACGAAGGGCGAGCAGCCGGCCACGTCGCCGCCCAGCGTGGTGAAGTAGTTCAGCACGTTGAAGGTGGCCAGCTTGAGGTCGCCACCGACCGCGGCGGGTGCCGCCGGACGGTCCTGCTCGAAGGTCACGAGGCCGGTCGGGACGCCGACGACCTGGCGCTGCGGCTGCAGCTTCCAGCCGAAGCGGAAGTCGAGTACGACGGGCTTGTCGAAGCTGACGCTCGCGCCGACTCGGACCGTGTGGTCCGCGGTCAGCCACGGGAGCGGCTCGTCCTGCGCGCCGGCGGTGTTGGCGGTGTTCCAGTAGTTCGCAGAGGAGCCGTCGTCGAGCACGACCCGGTGCGCATCGTTGTACGCCATACGCGCGGCGATGCCCGCAGCGTCCTGCGCGTCGATGACCTCGGTCGGGGTGACCAGCGGGATCGTCGAACCGGCGGCGATGCCGATCTCACCGAAGAAGCTGCTCGAGGTGACGCCGAAGTCGTAGGAGTCGGTCACCGTCATCGGTGCGGTGGGCGCGAACGCCTCCCCCTCGAACTCCTCGCGCTGGGCGTCCCGGGTCGCAGCCGTGGGGCAGGCGGTGCCGGGCAGCGCGCACGCTGAGCCGGGGAGCTCGGTGTTGGGGACGACCGGGGGCAGCGCCGCGATCTCGGTGACCAGGCTGGCGTCGATCTCGGTGAGCCCGCTGAACTCCTTGACCGTGCCCTCGACCTCGACCGAGTCGCCGACGGTGATGCCGGCGGCGAAGCCGGGCTCGTAGACGAAGACGCCGTCGGAGGCGCCCGGTGTGGTGTCAGCGCCGCCGGTCTGGATGTAGAAGCCGTCGAAGCCGCCGGTCGGGAAGGCAGCAGTGACCACGCCCGTCGTGCGGACGAGCTGGTTGACGAGGGGACTGTCGGTGCCGGTCCCCTGGATCTCGGCGATCGTCTCGTCACTGATCTCGGTGTCTGGCGGATCAACCGGCGGGGTCCCGCCGCCGGAGTTCTGCGGTGCCGGGGCGGCGGCCGTGAAGTCCGCCGCGGTGTTGTCGGTGTCGGTGCCTGCGGCGTTGCGGGTCACCGCGGTCGCGCTGTCCAGCGCCGGGGCGGCGGTGCCCTCGCGCAGGGTGGCCGTGCCGTAGCCGACGAGGTCGACCGTCGTGCCGGCGTTCTTGAGGGCGACCGAACCGTTCGTGCCACCCATGGCGAGCGTCCCCGTGGCGTCAGGGGTCGGCAACGCCACGGTGCCGCCGGTGCCCGCGGCCTCCTGGATCAGGAAGTGGCCCCCGGCCGGAACGGACCCGGTCAGTGCGGTGCTGCCGCCAGATCCGCCC